>DASQHX010000013.1 GCA_035631875.1 Nitrosopumilaceae archaeon
TAAACAATAATTCGTGGCAGTATATTGTTTGTACATATGATGGTTCGAAAAATCAAAATGGCATGAAAATTTATGTGAACGGAATAAAGGATAAACAAGGAACCAATAAAGCTATAACATATTCCATATCAAATAATCAAAATTTAGCAATAGGTGCATCAGCAAATGGAATTCAAGCTGTTAAGAGCGGTACTCTAATTGATGATTTGAGAATTTACAATACCCAATTATCAGAATTCCAAGTATCTGTCCTATATCACGCATATAGGCGTTCATGAGATGAGTTAATGTCATAGTACATGATGACAACGTCTTTAAAATAAATCAATACATTTTCACCACTAGTTTGCCTGCTTTTTTCTACCTTTTATTATTCTTGGTCAGTGATACAATTAATTCCTTGATAGTTTTGGATGTTTGACCATTACCAAAAATTGGTTTTAGGGTACGTGAAGGCTCCCAATGCCTCACAGCTTTAACAATCTTTTTAGTATGAACACCAGTAAGAATATTCCAACCCATCTCTACAGTTTCTACCCATTCTGTGTTGTCTCGAATTGTTATACAAGGGATGGATAGGAGATATCCCTCTTTTTGTATTCCGCCCGAGTCGGTTACTATCCTTCTGGCATTTTTCATTAACTTTATGAAGTCAATATACCCTACTGGTTTGATTAGTTTCACATTTTGACATCTCTTAAGACGTTCATACAATTTTTTTTCTTTTAGTATTTTCTCTGTTCTTGGATGGATTGGAAATACTATTTGCATTTCCGATAGTATCTCAAATGCATTGATGACTGAGATTAATGAATTCTCAGATAAAGTATTTTCGGCTCTATGCATCGTGACAAGAACATACGATTTTGGTTCAATTTGAAGATTATTCAGAATTTCGGATCTTGATGATAGCCTGATAGCTTCATTCACAATTTCAACCGAAATGTCACCAGTGTACATTATCTGTCCAGTTACATGTTCTCTATTCAAGTTCTTGACAGCTGTCTTTGTTGGTGCAAACAGATATTCGCTAATATGATCTGTTAACACTCTGTTGTTTTCTTCCGGCATGCGTCTGTCGAAACTTCGCAAGCCTGCTTCTACATGCGCTACCTTTATACCACATCTATTTGCCGCAAGTGCACCTGCAAAAGTAGAATTAGTATCGCCGTAAACAATTACTAAATCAAAATCTGTCGCCAGAAAAATTTTTTCAAGCTTCTTAATCATTTCGCTGATCTGATAGCAGGCAGTACCTGAACCTACATTTAGATCAAAATTAGGTCTTGGTAAATTGAATTCTTTAAAGAAAATTTCTGATAATTCATAGTCGTAGTGCTGACCTGTATGTATTATTCTATGATCAAAGCTGTTCCTGATTGCTTTATGAATAGGAATTAATTTGATGAAATTTGGTCTGGCTCCTACTACTGATGCAATTTTCATAAATCATTTTTATAGACATCTGTGTTTAATAGTTATGTAAGTAAAAGGCATTAGAGACCGTTTTTGCTGATTGACGGTAAATACTAGGAAATTCATGCGCAAAACTTATGGTATGTCAGGTATTCTGAATTTATCATAAATGAAAATTATAATTGCACTTATCGGACTTTTAATTTCATCTACTTTTCTGTTTACGGGAACGTTTGCCCAAACCACAAATTTGCCAAATAATTTCGAAACAATCGTATATCAAAGTAACAATTATTATTATGTGACAGATTCGCAAAACAACATAATTACCAGCAGTGGGGTACCTGAATTTGTAATTAAGACTGCTCTTGAAAGGGGAGGTGACATATACATAGCAGAAGGCACATACAACTTATCCTCAAATTTTTCAGGATTTGATCTTAAATCTAATACATATTTGAGATTAGCACATAATGCATACATTGTAGTTCCATCTGGATATGGAGGACACGTATTCCGATTCAACAGCGCTACATTTCAATCTGTGATAGACGGTGGCAACATAAACGAAGCATTTCCTGTTACGAGGAATTGGATTGGAATTTTAATGCAGGGTGAAGCTGTTTCCTTTAATCTTGTAGAGAATATGGTTATAACCAATCCTTTTATTGTAATTGATTTTAATACATCCTCACCAAACTACATAAGCGCGAATACATTCTATAACATCAACGGTAATAGTTTTGTAAGGGGAATTGAATTTGATTTCACGGGTAAATATATACCATGGAGGACAGGTTTTTTTGGAAATACTTTCAGAGATTTGCAATTTCAGGGCGGTTCTATGACTACTTATGGTGTAAAGGATATGGAACATTACTGGGAGGCTTTTTACAATGTTATTTTTTGGGATTTACCCTCTAACGCAATCAGTGCTAACATTGATCCATTAGCATCATATAATATAATTATTGGCGGACAAATGACTCGTCCGAATTTTGATGATAAAGGAAAAAATACAGTAATTTTAGACACATACACTACCAAGAATACATCAAATTCGACAATACTATTGGAGATACTTAACGGTACATATCATCCTCAAATGAATGTGCCAACTCTCCGGTCAAATCAAGTTTTGAATATGAGTATAATCACGCAATCTGCAAATGGATTCGTAAATGGGAATCAAGGCCAACTTTCTGTGTCAGTTGGGAAATCCATTACAGTAAATATCTTCGGTAAGGTAACCAATCCAAAGGGAGGTTCAGTTCTTTTAAGCATTATACGACCAGATGGATTTGTTGAACAAAATCAAGCTGATGTCACATCAGCAGGTTCTTTTTATTATCCTATGATCTTTGACAAAGATTCCTTAACTGGGCAATACCAAATAAGTGGGTCATATCAGAATTCCAATTTAGGAGATCTTTTATTAAATGTGACCTCTGGCAGGATACAATTACCAAATGAAAATCATTCCAATATCAACATAGCAACTCCATCTGAATCTAATACGACGCTCTCCACATCGATTAAAATTAGCGCAAAATTGTGGTCTCACGGGCAGATAAGAGATAGCATTTTTGGAGACAGTATTCACTATCTTATCAAAAATGGTATTGTAGAATTACCCTATCAAGATCAGACAAGCACACATCAATCAACCTATATTCCATCATGGTTCAAAAATAATGCTGGATGGTGGGCAGACGGACAAATATCAGTCAATGATTTTATTTCAGAATTACAATATTTACTTAACAGTAAAATAATGATAATATCATAATGCTAGGTGATTGTTAATAAAAAATAAAACTGGAGAAAATCTGAGTATTTGCATAATCACTTCGTGGTTTCCAAACAAGAAACAACCTGGTTTTGGTACATTTATTTATTTATTTGCAAAAAGTCTCGCAAAATTTGGTGTTAAGGTCTCATTGATAGTTCCTCTTGTAGGAGAAGAAGAACTAGTTACCTCAAAAGACTCAATTACGATATATAGGATAGAAGGGATAAGAAAAGGAAAATTCTTCTTATTTTCAATGATGAGATTGGTAAATCAAATAAAGCCAGATATTATGCATGTTCAAGCGCCTGATTTTTTTTCCAGTACTGCAATAATTGTGGCCAAACTCAAGAATATTCCCATCATTGCCACTGTGCACAGAGGTGAATTAGTTGCACTTGGAAAATTAATGCATCTTGTTAGAAAATTTGCATTACCTCGGTTTAAAAAAATAATTGCCGTTTCAGAGTTTTCGAAATCACTTGCTCTAAATGCTGGAGCAGATGTGAATAAAGTTATGATTATTTATAATTCGTGTGACGAAAGTCTTTTTTCACGACGAGATAAATTGATGGCAAGACAGAGACTAGGTCTTCCTATTAACAAGAAAGTAATATTGTATGTAGGGAATTTGGTTAAAATAAAAGGCGTTTACACACTTATTGAATCTTGCAGAATTCTATATTCACGAATACCGAACTTTTTTGTTCTTGTTGTTGGAGATGGCATAGAACGGGTAAAATTGGAATCACTTGTGGCTTCATATGGCCTTGGTGAAAATATAAAATTCCTTGGATACTTGGAACCAACCACGCTTCCTCTATATTATAACGCCGCAGACACTTTTGTTCTTCCTTCATTTGTAGAAGGTCACTCAGTTGCACTTTTAGAGGCAATGGCTTCTGGATTGCCTGTAGTAGCTTCCATGGTGGGTGGAAATAAGGAAACAATAGAAGATGGGTTTAACGGTTTTCTTTTTGAGGCTGGTGATTCTGTAATCCTCGCAGAAAAACTCATCAAAATACTAACAGATGATAACCTCCGTGAAAGAATGTCCACAAGCGGTTCAGAGATATACCATAAAAAATTTAGCGCTGAAGTTCAGATTCAAAACTTTCTGAATCTTTATCGATCGTTGCTAAATTGCTCAAGATCATCTTCTAATTAATGTAAAATCAGTAGATGATAAACTATCTAGCATTGATGCAACAATATCTAGTAGGATGAATCCAGTTTTTTACCAATCTTATTCAATAAATTAAGTGTTGAATTCGCAATACTGCCCGGAAGAACTCCCACTGAATCCTGTATATCCGATCTAGTTATAATATGTAATCTCAAAAGAAGTAAGTAAGATGAAACAAGTGTAATGAACGTACCGATAATGAAGTTCACCTGGAAATAGCTTAGAACAAATGCCAATACAAAAGGCACTATGTGTGTGAGTACAATTATTTTCCAAAAAATATGCAATCCTATCTTCCTTGAAATGTACATAGACATAATCAGACTAGTAATAGTACTCAATGTATAGCTAAGAGCTGCACCGCTACTTCCATACATTGGAACTAATATGAAAAAGAGTATGATACGAGCAACGTTTCCTGTTATGCCTATTGATAGAGCTTGTCTGTATTTACCATATGAATAAGTCAGTGTACTAACACCAGACGCAATTTGACCAGGTAATGTAGCTAATACCATTATCTGTAATAAGAGAGAACCATCGGCATAACTTTGTCCAAATAGCTGCATAATCTCTTTTGAGTAGAAAAAGGCTGAGGCGGAGAAAGGTATTGAAATTATTGCACTCATTTTTATGATTCTCCATACAAATGTTTTCCTACCATCATCCATAGCACTTAGTGCTGGGAATGCAATAGTAAAGAGGACTGATGCGACAGCAGCTATAGCTGTAACTATGGAATAAGAAATAAAATAAACACCGGCTTGACTTGCTCCATTTGACGCAAACACAACTATCGTACCTAACTGGGAGCCTAGCGTTGCAATTAATGCTGGAATCCAGTTTGTCATACTCGCCTCTAGAATGTTTTTAAAAGATTGCTTTAACTTGAGATCAGCGTTATTCTTTGACCCTTTGAAAATCATAATTACAACAATAATAAAAAGAATAGATCCCAAAATTGAGAACAAAGCATAACCAAGGGTAATACCAAATGCTCCCATACCCATTAGGACTAGAACGATAGATAGTACTATCTTTGCACCAGTAGAAATGATCATTATCAAAGGTAGGCTTTTTGTCTTAAGAGAGGAGATTATTACTGAGCGAAATAAATTGTAGATGCAACTAGAGCATATTAGGAGAATAGCAACAACCATCAAACTAGGATCAATTTTAAAAACGTTCTGTATTAGATTCCTAAAAATCAGAATAGCAATACAACACGCCAAAGTTCCAAATGACACAAGGACCGTAGAGGCTTCAACAAAGAGCCTAGCATTTCCCAATTTTTTTTCGGAAAAACTTTTCCCTAAAAATCGTTCAACTCCAATTGGAATACCGATAGTTGCAATGTTTATGAAAATTGTAACCATGGATATGACTGCAGAGGATGTACCGACTGTTGCCGCGGTAGCAAATTTTGAAATAATAAACCAGAAAACGTAGCCGGAGAACATTCCGATCAGGTTCTCAATTAGAAGGTAAACTGCCCCCCTTCCTAGATTTGTATTACTAAAATTCTTTCACCGACTGGAGTTTAAAAGCAATGAAGCTATAATTAAGGTATTATTCACTCAGTGGGTGATTGAAGGTTTATTCTTTATTGATCACCACATCTTTGCTATAACATACAAGTTGATTCTTAAATCTTATGAGTTTTTAGCATACATACAAAATCTTTCAAATTTTCTCTGCCTCCATTATCACTCTTTGTCTTGTTTCACGCTTTTAGAATTTCCAATTAAAAGGAGGATAACTGCTATTGAGAAAGGGCCTAGTAACAGACCATCCACAAATATAGGAACAGATGCGAATCTGAATTTTAAGATGGATGGAATTACATTTCCAATCTCGTCATAATGATATTTATAGGAACTTTGCTGAACAGGACTGCTTGCAGGTATAGGACTGCTTGCAGGTATAGGACTGCTTGCAGGTATGGCGTCACTTGTAGATATAGCACTACCATAGGTATAGGCATCTGATAGAAACAATGTCTCGGAAATTTTGCCTGAGATGCTGAGGTCATTACGGTTATATGATATATTTCCTAATGTGTCTATTCCCAAGAATTGTTGGAAGAAAGTGTTACCATCGATGTATACTTTTGGTTGCCATAAATAGACATGTATAGGTTCTTCATGATTCTCAATGAAAATATTAGAAACATTATCAAAATTAGATGTTTTGTTATTATTTGACACTACTGTTAATGTTGCATTGTTTTTGAAAAAAATATTCAGCGAATTACCCATATATGCATTTGCGTATAAACCCATTCCGTTACTAGTGAAAATTTGATTTCCATGCAAAATAGCGTAGTGATAACCAACTATACTCAATTTGGTAACATTTGCAATTGATAATTTATCATTAATTTTTATTGTCATATTAGCAAATTGATCATATGGGAAGATAAGTGAGGTAGAATTAATAGCGACGTTACCATTTCCATTCATTTCGCTAAAATTAGTTTTAATATTGTTATTTTGTAAATGAGAACTGATTGTATTCAAGTCAATTTGATCAGATACTTTTTCAAATATTTTTTGTAATGTAGTTCTACTTATTTTATTATCGTTGAAGGCAGATATTATTGGATATATGTTCACATATTTAATTTTACCAAGACCCACAATTTTATTGGCAATAAAAATTGATGAATTATTTTCAGCAGAATTATAGAAACCTGACATTGTAACATTTTCGGTAGCAAACGTAGGAAGAACTGTAGCATTCACAGGTAAGAAATCGCCAGAAGGTAGCGCAATTTTACTTACTTCGTACGAGGAATTTCCTAACTTAAATAAAATGTTAGATATAGAACCATATCCATTTGTGTTAAGTACAATCAGATTTCCTCCTGATCTTGCATATGAGATATAGTCTGATGCTTCTCGCAGACTGGAGTTGTTTAGTTGATAGTTGTTATTTTCTGGTGGATCATAGCTTAGTATCACAGTTTTCCCCGTGAGTGCATTTTGATCTATGTCAAACATGACGGTATAATTACGATCATGCAAGGAAATTATATCATATCCATAAAATGAAGAATCAAGTGATGTGCTAGGACTAGTTGGGACAAGCATGTGTGTATCTGAATTAAAGCGCGGATATGAGACATGTGTCGCGTTGTAAATTGTCGCCGCATCATTTGAAAAAACAATTGGAAGTGTAGGGAGAAAATGATCAACAAGCCAGCTCTTTTGACCCTTCAACATGTCAAAATCTTGGCTAGTCGTGTAGATATATGCATGAGGAAGACCATGGGCACTTAGCGAATATAGGGGGATTTCTGGCCTTTCTGAGTACTCAATAATTTCAGGGTTTGGAAACTGATATGGAGAAGTAGCAAATGGGATAACGTAGCTGTCTGAATTTGATAACCCTATGGTAAAGGCTCGAGGATCATGCTGTAAAATATTTTTTAGGTGGTCTGTGGCCAGAAATTCGTTTTGAGTTAATGTATGTAACTTATTAAATTGAACCCAATATTCCAATTGCAAAACTGTTGAAGAAAAACCTAAAACAATAATAAGAGATACGATAATCGAGAAACCGATAATTGTAAAGAATTTTCTTTTTATACATATCTGATCCATTAGTTTGATGAGTGGTAAAGGAGCTAAAAGTGCAAGAAAAAGAAAGGTATACCAAATAATTCTGTTCTCAAAATAACCTGAGAATGTGAAATTAAAATTAACAAAGGAAATTGCTCTAGCAAATAAGACTGAGAATGCGACTGACCAAAAAAGGAGCGCTATTGAGCTATTGGGTAAAATGTATCCAAGGTGTCGTATGGTAATTAGGGCAAGTAGTCCAACTATACCAAATGTGAGAGGGTAAATGAACCAAGGAACAGAGTATATGTCAGAAACATTCCAAACATTAAAGTCATTATTAACGAACCATGTTAAAAAACCAAAAAGGTAGACAGCAACCAATGTCGTAGATAAAATGTAATAAAATTTCTTGCTATCCACAAATTTCATGGAAAAATGGATTTTGTGTAAGAGTGTACGTCTCCAAACCATAGAAATGCTAACTAACAGTATTGGTAAAATCACCGGTAACATATCTCGAATGTTAATTCCTGAAACTCTTAAGGAGGAAGTCCAGAAAATTAAAATAAACGCTTGAATTACAGCAGCTAGAATAAATGCAATAAGCGAAGACAATAAAGCATCATCAATCCGTAACGACTTGCTTTTCGATATCATGGAATAAGCTCCTAAGATTGCAACAAAAATTATGGGATCGGCTACATGAACAAAATACATAGACATAATCAAAGCAGTATACAGTGGAATGAATCTTGAATTTGGAATATTCTGAACTTTCAGTAAGAGAAATGCACAAATAAATATGATAAAGGCTACAGTGATTGGAGCAAACCAGAGAAAAGGTTGTACGAAATATGACGTACCATTATATGATTTATTCCCCACATATTGCAACAAATCAAGTTCAGGAGTAAGAGAATGCAAGACCTTTGTTTTAGTAAAAAGGATAAATGAAAAATTACTTAATATTGTATAAAATACAATTGAAATTGCTGGGATTCTTCTGTCTACATCTGCAAGGAATCTCTTTGCAAAGATGTAGACGGATATGGGTAAAATGGAACTTAATGTTGTCAGGATAGTAAGAAATGATGTAATAGTGGGAAATCCCGAGAGAATGTTTAATGTAGAACTAAAAGAGTTGAATAGAATATAGTTAAAATCAGTATAGAGATCAGGAGTTCTTGATAGTATTATAGAGTAACTATAATATCTCGATACGTCGGTAGCATGTAGAAGAGTAAAATCTGGATAGATGTAGTAGAAAGATATGGCATAAAAGAAGATGCACAATATTATGGGCAAAATATCGATATTCTTCGATAGCGAATTGATTTTTAATGATGTAACACCTTTAATCTTAAGATGTGTTAGAAATGATGCGATACCAAGTAGGATGAATATAAAAGGTATGGCTACACTTCGAATGCTTTCCTCGCTCCACAAAAGAATCAGGGTACAGAATCCGGACAAAACAAAACTTGTAAGAAAAGATAAAACTACAATCTCCAGTTTTGAGAAATATTTTGTTAGCCTACAGACATTTAAAAGAGCATATCCTGATAGACCAGATGTACAAACAAGTGCTAAGACGAGTCTAGTGGTACTATCCGGTATGTTAAATTGATTCAAGACAATTAAAAGAGATGCAAAATAAATTAGTACGATATCCATAAGTAAAGCTGGAGAAATTCTTCTGACGAAGTCTTTTTTTAGAGCAAACCTGAAATCATAATTGCTCAAAACAACATAAATTGCTACTATAGTAAGGGTTTCAATAACGAAGAGAGGATATTTTATAGAAGAATCTACTAACCACAAAGTAAATAATGAAAAGAGTTCCGCTATTACAACAACTACAATGAGACTCCTTGCGGAATGTATTTGTTTAATTTTTTCCATCAATTAACACTTTATCAAATTAAGAAATTTCTCAGCTATCTTATTTCTATCGAAACATTCTTCGATTAGTAATACCGCTTTTTTACTCGCATCTTTTCTAAAAGAATTATCAATACTTATTCTTTCCAAGCAATCAGCTAACGCCTCAACATTCTCAGGATCTGATACAAGACCTATTTTGTGTTCAAATATTAATTTGCCAAGTGTAGAGTCCTCATAAACAGTAGCGACCACAGGAAGACCGCACGCAAAATACTCAAACGCCTTTGCGGGCAGAGAGTTCTTCCATAACGGATTAGCATCATATGGAACTACCCCCACATCCGCTGCGGAAATTATTTCGGCCAGCTCAATTTTGTCAGACTTTGGACCAAGATAAAAAATTCTATTACGTATGCCTAGATCTTCAGATAAATTTAACACTACTTGGAGTTCAGGACCGCCTCCAACTAGTAATAGTTTTACATTCTGTACTTTGTTAATTAATTTCTGTAAGGCTCTAACTACTATGTCGAGTTTATAGTATTCTCCTATGCCACCACTATACAAAATGATAAAATCTCTTTCATCAAAACCTAGCCTTTGTCTTGTTTTCAGTTTATCATAAGGTTTGAAAACATTAGTGTCTGCACCATTAGATATAATCTTGACATTCCTTACACCCCTTTCTGTCAGACTGTTAGCAAGTGCATTTGTTACAGTTACAACTTGAGCGCTGTTAATATAACATCTGGTTATTAGAGTTTTAAGAAATTTGTATGATTGCTTGTAAAATCCGGACACAGCTCTCTTAATAATGTAATCTTCCCACTCATCTCTGTAATCTATCAATATTTTTTTCCTAAAGATTTTTGCTGCCAGATAAGAACCTAAAGCACAGTCGCCATTTGGAACCGAGATTACAACTATATCTGGTTTTAGGCATATGATCAATATCATAGAAGAAAAAAATGAAGAAACATGGTTGAATATTAATGCAAATATGTTAGTTGCCATTATAATTGGAGTCGTATTGAAAATTTTTGATTCATTCCATTTACCACGTCCTGCTCTACCAAGACTCTTAAAAGAAAATACGCCAGCGATAAAGATCGTAATTCCTTTTCTACTAAAGTAATCTGCAAAGAATGATATCCTAGTCCAAGCGGCGCTAGGAGATGGATTTGAAAAGTGTAAAAAGAATAAGATTTTCAAGTCATTCACCTATATGCACAAATTACAAAAGGTGACAAAGTAGATGAGAACAGATTTGATTCCTTTTGAATTTTGCCAAAGTGATTATCTTGGTAGCATTTTGCATAATTAAGTTTCATAAACATCTCTGTTTAATAGTTATGTAAGTAAAAATATGTACTTCTCTTTCAACAATTATTTTAGTCATTCCTATTGATTAAACACTTGATTAGATTTCTTTGTAAAAACTTAATCAATTTTTTTTTCCTGTGATGAATCTTGTGCTGTATTAATAATTTCATACCATCCCAACGTTGATGATGCCAAATTCTCTTTTCCTAATGGCACAAAAAATACCATAAGCGATAGTATGGCATAGAACAAATCAGTCAATCGCAAATAATGATATTTCTTTATTGCATTAAATTTTATTTTGACATATCCTTTCCGTTGACCCCATTTGGAAGAAGTTACAAAGGAAGATTCCCATTTCCGATAATAACATAGAAATTCTGGAACGTTACCAACTTTGTATCCGTTACTAATTACTCTCAGATAAAAATCGTATTCCTCAGAACCTGAGTATGTGATATAGTCGCCCACTTTAGTCAAGATATCCTTTTCGTAAAGTATTGAACTGTGGTAGAAGGGATTATGGATCATTACGTTATTGCGAATATCAATGTGGGACAATGGAGGTTTAAATCTAGCAATTACATTCCCGTCTTCTGAAATAATGTTAGCCCATGACCCCACAAAATTAAGCTTTTTCTCCAACATGTATTGAAGCTGACGCTCAATTCGGTTTTCTGAACATTTATCATCAGCATCTAAAACAGCAATAAATTTTCCTGTTGATTTCATAAGACCGTAATTCATTGCATCGGACAGACCAGCACCTTTTTCTCTGTAAAAAACTTGTAATCTTCTCTCATCATGAAAACCAGAAATTACTTCACGAATTCCTGCGTCTTTGTCCGGATCGCCCTTATCAAAAACTAGTATGATTTCAATGTTATTGTATGTCTGGGATAGTGCACTCTTCAAGCATTCTAACAGAAAACGTTTTGGAGTATTTCTTAATCTTATTACAAATGATACAAGACCTACATCCATGTGAAAAGTGACAGTCATCTACATTTAGACCTTTCAGGACAATCTTATTGAGGGATACAAATGAGAAGAATTTGACCAATATATTATACGCTACCAATAGTGAATGTATATTTTTATATGACATGGCAGATTTAAGGTATAAATGTTATCCATGTCAAAAATTTGAATTGATGACGTTCCGTTTCTAAAAGAATACAAAAATTTTTAGTAACCTTTTACTCAGAGAAATATTCATAATACAAACTTGAAAACAAATCGTATAGAAAAAACTGAGAATTATTTTGATTAATTTTTTTATCAGGATAGTTATCTCAACAACTTATCGTACATTTTATACAATTCCTGTTCAGAATTATCCCAATTGTATTTTTGTTCAAATGCCTTACGACCGTTGGTTCCTAGTCTTCTACGTAATTCTTGGTCATCTCTGAGACGAACTATGGCTGATTTTATTTGGTTTAGATCATCATATTCTACCTTAATGCCACAGTCTACTTCATCAATTAATTCAAATCCCACGTTTGTGATTACTGGCAATCCCAACATCATGGCTTCAAATGTTTTGACAGGTAATGCGAAGTTGAAATTTGGTATCCTCAAATCGTATAAACAAATCATCACATCACAACTTGCTTCTAGATCTATAGATTCCGCTTGCTGGAAAAGACCTTTATATTTTATATTGGACAGTCTTAAAATTTGTTCTAGAAGGTCCTGGTCCAAAACTTTACCTGCGACTACAAATTCTACACCATCTAGACCCTTTATTGCCTCAGCTATTCTCTCTAATCCACGCATCTTTGCTACTGCACCGGTATAAACCAGAGTCAGAATGTTGTCTCTTGATTTTATTTCATTTTTAGGACGATATTCCGAGCAATTCATTATGATGGCACATTGTTTTGATTTTCTTTTGAATGTTGAAAGTAATTTTTCTGAAACAGTTACAAACATATCAGCTTTTGTTCCAAATATTTCTTCAAATAAATTTACAAGCATATACAATATTGTAAATTTTTGAGGAATGTGTGTCATGGCATATCTGTCAATAATATCAAAAACCAATTTTTTCCTTAATATTATCTTGTAAAGATAACAAGGAAAAATAGTATCAAAATCACACGCGTAAACAACTTGTGGTCTGTAAATAACCAACTTGAAAAAAATCCAAATCCAAAATAAAGGCAAATATGCAACAAGAGAAGGTTTTCCGGCCGGTGCTTTCAGATTAAAAAGTTTGAGTGGAATCGCATAACTCTTAATTAATTCTGCCGAGATTCCTTCTCTATTCCATCCCAATACCGTTACTGGGTATCTTTTCTTTAATGATCTTGCTATTTTCCCTACTCTAGGATCATAAATAATTAAATTTGATCTTACTATAACTGTGTCTGACAAATCTTGATAATCCTACGTTTTTACACATATTTGTGCTACTATTATAAATCATATTTTTTCCAAATAACATACTCTTCTTATTGCATCTGAATAGGTGTACAATAAAAAATCTAGATGATAACAAAAGAAAAATCATAACAACCAAACATATTTCACCAGACTCTTAACATCTTCTTTATATTTGGTGACAAGGGGTGATGTAAAGTATGATCCGTGGTCCAAATATATCTCTCTGTCCTATGGATATGCTACTTTTCAGATGGTTCATAATCTGCTGGACAAATAATATTATGGGAAATGACTAGTCTATGTATTGTATTGTAACACAAGGCAGGATTTCTGAATCAGTGTTTGGAGAGGAGGGTTACGCACTTTCTCTTGGCAGATGGTTAAGGGAACAGAACTTGAATGTAGTCATCATTGGCAGCAAATTTCTGGGCGTAAAAGTAAATTACTTACCTAACCTTGAAATGACTAAAGATAAAAAAAATAATGGAAAAGGAATCGTAGTAAATGCACCGTATGCTGTTTACATGCTTTCTAAGATTTTCTTCTCATTACTTTGTATAGTCAAAATTCTATCAATTAATATGAGTACGCCAATAAGACTAATACACGCATTAGACAGTGGCTATTCAGGCTTGGCTGCAGTAATAACTGGCAAGATTCTGAAAATACCCGTCATAGTAGATTCACACGGAATCAGACATAGAACTCTTACATCTACCCTCAAAGGGAGACTAGGTAAAATATTACTAAAGCTTGAATATAATCTAGATATTTTCACATTAAAGAGTGCAGACAGTACTATGGGTTCGAATTCTGAAATAAAGGACTACTATGAGAAGATTCTTGGTAAAACAGTAGAATACATGCCAACTCCACTAAAATTAAAAAATTTTACGTTCTCACAAACCGATAGAGATTTGATCCGAAAAGAATTAGGCATAGATGATCAAACAAAAATTGTTGGATTCGTAGGTAGGTTATCTCCAGAGAAAAATCTCATTACGTTGTTAGATTCATTTAAAGAAGTAATACAAGACCATCCTTTTTTAAAATTGGTTTTAGTTGGAACAGGCCTCGAGGAATTTCATCTTAAAGAGGAGGCTAAAAGACAACATATTGAAGATAAAATTATTTTTTGTGGCTATCGAACTGATATTTCTAGAATTCTTTCATCCTTCGATATTTTTGTACTCCCATCCTACACGGAAGGTATGTCAAGTGCATTACAGGAAGCTATGAGTTGCGGCTGTGCAATAATATGTAGTGATATTCCGGCGAACCGAGTTTTGATCACACATAGTAAAGAGGGATTGCTTATCAATCCCTATAATTCTCATGAGCTCAAAGACGCTATTGGTTTGCTCTCTACTGATGATTCGTTACGGTCAAAATTAGGTAACAACGCGAAAATTAAAGCAGAACAATTTGATGAAAGCATAATCTTCCC
Source organism: Nitrosopumilaceae archaeon (assembly GCA_035631875.1). Taxonomy (NCBI): domain Archaea; kingdom Thermoproteati; phylum Nitrososphaerota; class Nitrososphaeria; order Nitrosopumilales; family Nitrosopumilaceae; species Nitrosopumilaceae archaeon. The sequence goes on from DASQHX010000013.1 coordinate 15,003, forward strand.
TACGATACTACGACATTATCTTAGGTTAACCAAGAAAGAGACAAATTAGTTTGAAAATATTAAAAATTACACCATCTCAAGATGCGAAATCTGAGGATTAACAATTATACAATAGAACTTTGAATTATAAATTATTGAAAACTGTATTCGTAAAGCCACGATTTAACGGTGTACCAGTGCATCAGATTTACAGGCAAATACAAAGAAATCCACCAGAGGGATATAATATAATAATTCCTGAAAATTCAACTGTAAATAGATTCAGCACACTGACAAGTAAAAATCGTAGTGCAATATACAAAAAAATACTATATCAAGTACAGGCATTACCGTATTTAATTTACCAACTCCGTGACAACGTGCCAATACCGCCAAATACTGATTTGATTTATGCTGCTCAGCACATCATAACCAGTGAGAAACCGTGGGTAGTAGATGCTGAACATGCATCCACTTGGAGTGGATATTCTGATTTGTCCCTGGTGAAGGGAATGATTGCAAAAAAACTGCGACAGGATAATTGTAAAAAAATTATTGCATGGAGTGAGTGGGCAAAAAGAACAATCGTGCAATCTTTTGATGATGAGGTAATACAAAAAAAAATTCAAGTTGTCAGATATACCACTGATGTGAAAACAATTCAAAAAAAGAAAAAAGATTCTATCATACGCTTCCTGTTTATGGGGAGTGCAAATATCGGAAATATGTTAAATTTTGAGTTCAAGGGCTTCTACGAAACTCTTGAGGCGTTTATTAGATTGCAAAAAGAATACGGTAATAAAATACAGCTAGTTATTAAATCAAAAATTCCTGAAAGCTTAAGAAACCAAATTATGAATAATGAGGGTATAGTACTTATTGAAAATATGATCAGCCAGGAAGAAATACAAGATCTCTATCTTACCTGTGATATTTTTCCACATATTGGTTATGAAGTTATGAATCTTTCTGTCTTGGAAGCCATGAGTTATGGTCTTCCAACAATTGCCACTGATATTTTTAACACATCCGAATTAATTCGTGACAGTACTAATGGATTTTTAATACGACCTACTAATATTGAAAAATTTTATTCCAATAACGAATTACCAAATGAACATGCCCTGTCATACTTGCACGAAGTGAGAAAAATCAGATCATATATGACTGAAAAACTTGCCGAGAAAATGCAGTTACTTATAGAGGATAAAAAATTGCGAGATAAAATTGGGGGGGCAGCTAAGAAAACCTTGGAAGAAGGAGAATTTTCTATTACTAATAGAAACAATCTACTAAAAAATATCTTTGATAATGCAAATGACTTACAGTAGACTGTTATTTACTTAGTTCTATGCAGTTTCATCGCTTCCATAATTTTCTCTCTATAAACTGTGCTATCATATCCACTACATACTCTCGTTGCTGTTTGCCAATTTTGTGATGATTTCCAAAGAAAAATGAGTTACGCATAGCCAGCCTTGAATTGTCCAATTTACCGTATTTTAAGTGAGGAATGAATTGTATAGTTGGTTGCTCCAAAAAATTACCTGACATTATAGGACGTGTTTCAATTTTCTTTTTTTCCAAATATTCCAAAAGTGATTTTCTATCAAATGGAGAGTCTTTTTTGATAGTCAATGGATAGCAAAAATAAACTGATCTTGTTCTTGGAGCTTCTTTTGTTAAAATAAAATACTCTTCATACTGTCCAAGTTTTTTATCCCAATATCTTGCGTTTTCCTTTCTTATTTTGATAAACTTTTCTAACTTTGAAATTTGGTGAATGCCAAAAGCACCTTGAATCTCAGTGGGTCTGAAATTATAACCAGTATTTACAAACAAATATCTTGGATCTATGTGGGGGTATTTTCTTGTATATTGATTCTTAAGTTTAAGATCGCGAATCCATCCGAATGCTCTTAATGCTTTAGATAACTCGTATAATGTTTCATCATTAGTAACTATCATCCCGCCTTCAATGGTAGTAATATGATGGGAAAGAAAGAAACTAAAAGTTCCAATATCTCCTATCGTTCCTACTTTTTTACCCCTGTATTGAGCTCCATGAGCTTCACAACAATCTTCCATTATTAGAAGATCTTTTTTTGTTGCAATTTCTTTTATTTTTGACATGTCACACACATTTCCAAGTAGATGAACGGGTAAAAGTAATGAAGTGTTAGAAGAAACCGTATCTTCTAAATTTTCTGTATCTATGCAGAAATTTTCTAAATTAATATCCACGAATTTTGGTTTTAAATTAAGATTGGTAATTGGATAGACTGTTGTTGCCCAAGTAACTGCTGGTGTTATCACTTCGCTATTTTTCTTCAACCTTTTTGAAAACCAAGGATTAGTTAATGCAGATAGTGCCACTAAATTAGCAGATGAACCTGAATTGACCATTGAGGCATAAGAAGATTTGAGATATTTTGCAAATAATTTCTCAAATTTTCTAACCTTTTCTCCCATAGTCACTTTTGTGGTTAACAATGAATCTAATGCTTCTATTATTTCGGCAGATCCAAAGGAGGGCTCTATTAATGGGATCTTACTCTGTCCAGGTATGAAGTCTGTATGCTTTTTGATTTTTTCTTCGATTGCTTTGATTACTGATTTTGGTACAGTGTTCAATTGATCACTTTTTGCGATTCAAGTTCATTCTGTAAGTTTTTGCCCATCCTTCAAAGGGAGTAGCAAAATCAGGCGGATTCTGTCTCATCCAATTAACAGTTCTAGTCAATCCATCTTTAATTGAAATTTCCGGTTCCCATGCCAATACCTTCTTTGCTTTACGATTATCACAAATTAATTTTTGAACATCAAATGGTCTGAAACGTTTCTTGTCAATTGTAATGTGAATCTTTTTTCCTATTATACCAGCTATGATTTCCACTAAATCTTTTATCTTGTAGGTTTCACCGCTTCCAATGTTGATGGTTTCTCCAACCGCATTTTCATTAAACAAAGCGGAAATCATACCTCTAGCTGTATCTGCGACATAGGTAAAATCTCTATACGACTCAACATTTCCAAGTTTTACTGTATCTTTTCTATGTAATATTTGGTTAATAATTTCGGGAATGATATATGGTTGAGTTATTCTTGGGCCATAGGAATTAAAAGGTCTGATAATAACAGCCGGATAATCATGTTCTTTATGTATCGTAAAAACCGCTCGGTCTGCAGCAAGTTTGCTTACGGCATATGTGGATTGCGGAAGGGTAGGATGGTTTTCATCCATTGGATTTTTTTTAGCCGAGCCATAAACTTCACTTGTGGAAACATGGACAAAATTCTTTATACTTTTTTGCTTTATTGCTTCAAGAACAACATTCAAGGTACCATTTGTATTAACATCAAAAAATTCCTGTGGATAGTGATAAGAATCAGGTATAAATGGCAATGCAGCCAAATTTATAATGTAATCGCAATTCCTTAATGCTCGAGAAATTACTCCTCGATTTCTAATATCACCTTTGATAAATTTTACATTTTTGAGATTTGACAAATAGTGTCTTTTACCAGAGGATAAATTATCAAAAACGATGGCATTTGCTCCAAAAGACGATATCTGCCTAATGACCTCTGATCCGATAAATCCTGCTCCTCCAGTAACAAAGATTGTCTTTCCTTTACATTTATTTGATAAGGTGTTATCCATTTGTAGTTTCCTCCATATGTTTTCCTGATTCATTTTGTGAATATTTTGATTTCAAAAATAATCACGATTATTTTAAAATAGCAAATTTCTCAAACATGGGTAAAATTATCAATAAAGATCGGTAGTTAAGATCAGAAATTACTAATGACATAGTAATGTTAATTATGAATATCCTTTTCGCATAGCTCTGCCAATGCTAAACAAAACTACCGACATTAAAATGAGCATTACTCCTACCATAACGCATCCTATGGCAACCATCGTCATTGGGATGGAAAAATACCTAGTATGATTGAAGAGCCCTATTGTCAGAATTGAAAACGCTAATCCAAGGGACGTTAATACAATACCTGGACATCCAAGATATCTTAGAGGACGTCTGAGCGCAATCAATTCCACTAGAGAGTTTACAACCTCTCCAGTATGAGAAATGGGATTCTTAGTCGAAGTCTTTTCTCCTGTATTGTACAGAACTGTGACTTTTTCTTCTGCAATTCTTAATCCTTTTCTTGATGCATCAATGAGAATCTCTGCGTCTGCACCAAACCGCTCTGATTCAAAGCTAATAAGATCTACTGCTTTACTTGAATAAGCCCTAAATCCACTCTGTGTATCTCGGAAACGCAACTCGGATGACATGTTGGTCATCTTGTCTAAAATCTTGTTACCTACTTTTCTGTATGCTGGTATTTGATTATTTTCCTCAAATCTATAGCCTATTACTATGTCGGCCTTTCCTTCAAAGATAGGTTTAACAATTTTATCAATCTCCTGTGGCAGGAATTGACCATCGCCATCCATTGTTATTGTTACATCTGCTTTCAGATATTTTGAAATATTGAAAAGAGATTTCATTGCAGCTCCTTTGCCGCTGTTTTTTGAATGACTTATTACAGTGGCACCACCTTTCTTAGCCTCTGCCGCAGTATCGTCTATGGAACCATCATCGCAGACAATTACATCATCAGAATACTTGAGGCATTCTATTACTAAGTGACGGATAACCCTAGCCACATTATATGCGGGAATACAAACAATAATTTTTTTATCCTGTTCCCTGACCATTGTATCCGATCAAACGAGACTCTTCTATTTGAGTTTTTATCCGTATTATCTATAACACACATGGTTCGTATTATTGATTTATATGCAAAAGTCTCAAGCTCTCATCCATTTTTCTGTGTACAGTTATAATTTCACAAATTATCTTATTAGTAAAAAGACCATCACTACCACAATCATAAAACTATGTTCCCACTGTCTCTTACAGAATTAACGGCTGGATGGTGTGTAGTGTGGTAGTGATTTTATCGGCTTCGGAATTCTATAGAAATTTGGATTTGATAATCTCTATATTGTGAATATCCTGTCTGCGCTTTACAAAATCAATGGAGTGTGTAGGAGATGGGTCTACCCCTCCCATGACAGCTAAATAGATAGACGCATAGTCAAGTAGATAAATTAAATTAATTAATTTGGTTAGAATGTTTCCTGGAACAGAAACCACCTCCTTATAATCAATTCTCTTTGTTCCAAAGTATTCTTTTAGTATTTGCCATTTTTCCTTGGTTGTGATATGGTCATCTTGTCCTTCAATTAAAATTGGTTTGACATTAGTAGGTCTTTCCCAGGAAACAATTTCATTATGACATGCTTCACTTATTTCTTCTAAAAAGACTTGGCTCTTTGTATTTTCATGAAGTGAATTCTTAAATCGGATAGCAGCAGATTGCAATCCGAAAGGATAGTAAATAAGAGGAATTCCTGAAATCCAAGATGCAATATCCAGAGCGAGATTTTTATTATCTAGATTTAATGAGTTTATCTTTTTTTGTAGTTCGTCTAAAGATCTGATAGATTCTAGAACCTCCTCTTTTTTCATAGGAATAATATTCCCTAATGCTTTCAATACACCATATAGAAAGATAGGAAATGATGTCCGAGGAGAATGCATCTGTTGAAAATTTCGATGCTCGATTTTATTTTTTATGCAATATTCTTGCATCTTTCCACCCGAAGAAAAGGCAATTATTTTACAGTTCTTTTTATATGAAGAATCCAAAATCGCAAGAGTTTCCACGGTATTGCCAGAAACACTTGTTGTTACAACCAAAGTATTGGAATCTACTGTCTCTGGAAGAACAAATCCTTTGACTATACTAACATGAACATTAGTTTTCGATAATATGGAAGAAAAAATATCTCCAATAGCACCAGAACCACCCATTCCAGCAAACACTATGTGGTCTATGCCGTTAAAATCAACAACGTCTATTTTTGTTTTGTAAGATTCCAATGCCAGTTCAGGCCATATATCATAAATTTTATGCATTCCGCTGCGGTCGTATTTATTTAACGTAGATAAATCCATCAATGTCATTATGAACTAATGTTCAAGTATTATAATGATTTATCTGTAATGTTCTTTACATACGAATCATTAGGAGAGATGATAATTTTCTATGTTGGAAATATCTTTAACATGGGTCTCATGATATCAAATATTATGCAACTTTATGGCGTCAACAATGATTTCTAGTCTCAATTTGGCAAAGGTTCTTGGTCATGGAAATCCACCCGCCTTGATCATATCTTCCGTAATATTTGGAGCAACTTTATTTTTCTATATTTTTTCAGTCGGTTCTTATTTTCAAGTGGGAATAGCTCCTCTTGAAAATCGTTTTAATTATCATGAACCATTTCTTATTCACATTTTAGACAAACATGTTGATCAGCTAATTATTGTCTGTGGAACAGCTTCTTGGCTTGCTTTGTCTCTATTGAAGAAACCAAAAATTTTCATACCTATAATATATGTCGGCTCTACAGCTATAGCAGCACTTGGAGGTAATATCACTTTTGATGCTGCCATATTATTTTCATTTCCAATTATATTGTCATTTTTAATTTACAATCGCTTTGCAACTGTAAAGATTCTTAGTTACTCAACAAACTTAAATCTAAATTATCTAGCCATACTATTTACTGCTTTAGCCACTGTTAGTTTGATAGTATCAGTGATACAATTATTTTCTTTTCAATCAAACAAAATTATAGTCAAGGATTACGCCTATGATATCTTTTTGTTATTTGGTAGTTTTTCATCTCTTTTGATATTTCTTTTAATCACAGGATCTTCGGTAAAACTTTTGGTAGGAAAATCTCTAATCAAAATGTTCAAAACTGATGAGAATTCCTTTTTTTCTGATTCCAACAAAAAATCTAGAAATAAAATCCCATATTTGTTACTCATTATTCTCTTCTCAGTTGCTCTTTCACTTGTACCTCATTATCCTGCAATCAATAACAATAATCAACAGGTTGGGGCTGATAGTGCATATTATGTTATTTTTTTAAGGAATCTGATGGATTCAAAAGACCCCTCAGGATTTATTCATCAGGCCTTTGTTGGAATTAGTGGTGGAGATAGACCAATCACCTTGATCTTTTTGTATGGTCTGGCAAAGATGATACCTGGCGATCTATCGGTAACCGTTGATCATTTACCAATGATACTTGTTCCAATGCTAGTTTTGAGCATATTTCTTCTGACGCGCGAGCTTACCTCAAACGATAACATGTCACTTTTTGCTGCCTTTCTCACAGCTGTTTCAGCTCAGACATTAATCGGCATATACGCGGGATATTATGCCAATTTGTTTGCACTTGTTATAGGATATTTATCATTTGTATTTCTAATTAGATTCTTAAAAAAATCTGGTAAGCTAAACCTTGTTGCTTACATCTCACTAATGATAGCCTTGGTTTTTAGTCACATACACACATGGACTGTCCTAACAGCGGTGATGTCTGTTTTTTTGATTCTCATGTATAAATTACATCACTATGACAAAAAACGAGTAGCGCTTGTTTTTCTAGTTGTCCTACTCACAGTTGCAATCGATGTTTCAAGGACTGTCATAACTAATGTGCACGGCGCGATCTCACAAGATGTAACTCTTGCTAGCCAAGGAGCTGGTATACCACAGTTGATTCTATCCTGGAGCACTCTAAATGATACCATGCAAAATTTCGCCGGTGGACAATTTGGAAATTTTATAATTTTGATTCTAGGTTTATACTGGCTTGTTCGATCTAATCTACGAGAGCCTCCAAATATTCTCTTGGCACTTTTTCTTGCTATTGGAATTCTTCCTCTACTTTTTGGTAATGATTTAATTCAATCTAGAGTATTCTACGACATTCCTTTTCAAATACCTGCAGCAATAGCATTATTTTATTTGAGCCGGAGAATAAATCTGCTCATGGCATTACCTATTTGTATTTGGGTTGTTGCAATCTCGTTAAGAATGGTCACAAATTTTTATTTTGTATCTCCTTCGTAATATGATCCGAACTATGGTTCTTCAAGAAAGAGACGCAACCTTTTCAATCAGGAAAGGAGGTACCATATGCATGAAATTTTACGGATTCATCGTATTGCTATCTATAATGGTAATATTTTCCACCTTAAATCAAAGTGATGCGCAAGTATTTTCAAATAAATCCTATTCACACGCACCATTTCGTGAATCACTTTATGATTTTCTTGCTATGAAAGATAAAGTATCTGCAACTCTGTCAAATGGCACCTCACCTGTTGAATCCCCAGTTCTGTCAAACAACACCCTACCTCCTGATTCTCTAGATATGAAAGATAAAGTATCTGCAACCCTGTCAAATGGCACCTCACCTGTTAATTCTCCTACCATTAAATCAGCACCAGTAAACAATGCAACCACGCCAGCTCCAATATCTCAGCAATTATACAAGCAAGGAAATGCTCTTTTTGACCAAGGTAAATACCAAGACGCAATATCATACTATAACAAGACACTAGGCATAGACCCTGCTAACATAAACGCGCTCTACAACACTGCTCTTGCACTTGATAGACTGAACAATACCAATGATGCAATCTCATATTATGACAAGGTTCTTGCTATTACTCCAAATGACACAGATTCATTAAACAACAAAGGTGTTGATCTTGCAAATTTGGGAAAATACGACGAAGCAATCTCATCTTATGACAAGGTTCTTGCTATTAATCCAAGTGACACAGATGCATTATATAACATTGGCATAGCATATGACAATCTAGGCAAGCATGATAAAGCAATCTTATATTATGATAATGTTCTTGCCATTGATCCTACAAACGTTGATGCATTAAACAAAATGAATCTTACATACAACAATGCAAATAAAACAACATTAAGTGTAGTGCAAAAATTAGATAAAACATCACTTTACATTGTTGTCGGTCTTGGAATTGTACTTGCTGTTACTATAATTATAATTAATCTGATAGCAAAAAGATCCAAGTCAGAACAAAAAGTTTCAGAAACCAGTCCTACAATAAAAGAAGAAGAGGAAAGCACAAGAACAAAAATTCAAGATGAAGATAAAAGTGCAGACATTAAAATTCAAAAGGATGATGACAATGATTGGAGTGGGATTTGATTTGTTGACCGATAAAAAATAGCAATCCTGCAAGGTTTGTAGAAATTAAAATATTTGAAGAACTATACCAAAAATAAAATTAATTATTTCATATACAAGTGTAGACTGGTAGAAAAAAATTCAAAACAAAATATGAAACTAGTCAAGCACGAAAAATTTATCATAATTTTATTTTAACTTGACTACACATTACAAAAAAATTAAAAAATTACAAAAAGTTTTCAAGTGATATGAATTAATTTCTTATACGTGTAATTGATTATTATTTTTTCAAAAATGATATAAAATTTAAATACAGAGCAATTTCCAAAGTTGGAAATTCCCCCTGTTTGTTTTTTTTGTGACATAATGCTTTAATATAGCATATTCGATCGATCGGTAGTTGTCTAATAGTAATGTAGGAGAAGCAAGGAAATTGTATATCGGTTTAGCTGCAATGACGATAGTAATACTGCTAGGCTCTGCATTACTTGTACCAACTGCAGCATATGCAACAAGTCAAGACAAAGACAAGGATAGAAAAGACAAGGACGATAAAGATAAAGACAAAGATAACAAAGGCACAGATTGTAATAGTAAAAAATATGACAAGCAATGCGATGACATTGCAGCAGACAGGAAAGATGTTGCAAAGGACGAAGCTGCAATAGACAAGGCAACTAAAGATCTTGCAAACGACATTGCAGGTGACAGTAAAAATATTGAAAAGGACCAGGCAGCAATAGATAGGGCCACAAAAGATCTTGCAAAGGATCAAGCAGCACTAGACAAGGCAACAGCTGATTTGGCAAAAGACAAGAACAAGAAAGACATTGCAAAAGACAAGGAAGCAATAGCTGATGCCACAAAGAATATTGCAGAAGACAAGCAAGACCTTGCACAAGCTATCGCTGATTTAGCAAAAGACAAGGCAAAGAACGCTAAAGACATTGCAGATGACAAGGCAGCACTAGCCAAAGCAAATGCCGATTTGGCAAAAGACTCGGCTGACTTGGCTGCAGACTTGGCAAGCATAAAGTAGAAAACAATTCTATTTTTTTAAATTCATAATTATTTCTTTATGATTTTATTTTGAATCTGTAGTATGCTTTGATCAGATTCTGTTCAAACTGTGTGACATAATTTTATTTTTTTGTCGGAATATGATTTTAAGTTCTATATGATCTGCAGTTGATCTTGTGTAAAAAATCAATTGAGGACTGTTCACTATGGTGCCGTTATGATATCATGTGATCTATAGGTCTCTGATACGATATCTTCAAGCTCTCTCGAGTATCCTGTTATGGAATCACAAAAGTCTCTAACTCTACTAAATAAATGCTCAAAGTTGTCAGATAAAAGATTCACTTTAATTTCTGAGGAGTGATGAGATGCAAAAATCTTTTTGTGCTGTTTCAGAGTCTCAAATAAAAGATGAATCTTTAATTCCAGATCCTTGTTGTCTAGTACGGTTTCAGACATGGTATAACTACGGATTCTTGTGATATAGATTGGTGTATGTATTTAATTTGTAATTACTCTACGTGCATCTTGAATCAAACCTGAAGGATTTTTACCCATAATAAAACAACCAAAATCACATGCTGAAACACACTAAACCATTATGTAATATAAAAAAAAGACGCGTTAATCTCCATTTTTACATATGATTTGAGATGATTCTCATTCCCAAAAGTGGAAGTGGTATGTAGTATATCATTACAATATGAGACTTTAGTACCCCTTGTTATATTTGAGATCAACTTGAATAAAGAGACTGCCAATAAAACAAAAAAGACGTCAATCTCATTTGCTACTCTTACAGTAGTATTGCTTTTGAGTGCGGTCCTTGTTGTCCCATCACTTGCTTATGCAGATAGTGACCATGGAAAAACAAATTCCAGAGACAATGACAAGTCACATGAAAAAGATAGAAAAGACAAAGACGATAACAATAACAAAGGCACGGACTGTAATAGTGAAAAGTATGACAAGCAATGCGATGACATTGCTCAAGACAAGAGAGATGTTGCACATGACCAAAAAGAAGTAGACAAGATAACAGCAGACCTTGCAAAAGATATACTTCATCATGAAAAAACTACATCTGATCTGAAAGCATTGGCAAAAGCAACCGCTGATCTTGCAAAAGACTCGGCTGACTTGGCTGACGACCTAAAAAGTGTATAGAGAATAAACCTATTTTCTTTTTAGGCTCACAAATATTTTTTCAATTATCTTCAACTGAAAATCATCAACATCGATAGAATTTTTTTACAACTAAAAACTGTTAGTTAATTTAGGGGATAATCCTAGTGGAATTGATTTGCAAAGTAAAGATGTTGTAGCAGGATTAGGAGAAATAGGAATGCCAATCATGAAGTTAATTTCAAAAAGCATTCCAACAATTGGGTATGATAAAAATGAAAAACTAGTTGACAGCAAGAAACATGAAAAATTTGTAAATCTCAAGACACGTCTTTTGCACATTTGTATTCCATTTTCAGATAAATTTCCACAAGATGTTGTCAATTTATCAAAAAGATTCTCACCTGAAGGTATAGTCATTCATAGTACAATTAGCCCTGGTACCACAAAAAAAATTCAATCACTACTATCTATTCCTGTAATGTACAGTGCAACTAGGGGAGTGCATAAGAGAATGTTAAATGATCTAAGGCGTTATACCAAGTTTTATGCAATAGAGGAAGATGCACCAAGGCGAAGCTGGGCAATCACTTCATATGAAGAACTAATGAAAAAGTCTAAAGTTAAAACAAAAAGAATGTCAAAACCAATATCACTAGAGCTTGCAAAGATTGTAGTTGATACTTCATACTATGGGTGGCTAATCAATTATGCACAACTCAGCAAGATGATTGCAATCAAGAACCAGGTAGATTATGATGAAATGTGGTCTTTTGCAGATGAAATTCATAAATTCCTAGGAAACAGGCCAAAGATGTTTCCTGGATTTATTGGAGGCCATTGCGTTATTCCAAATCTTGATCTAATCCAAGATGATACCTTAAATCTCATAAAAGAGATAAATTTAGATTATTCCAAAATACTCAAAAAACGTCAAAAATAGAAAAAATATCTAAAATCTCACACAAAAGGGTGCAGGTACCTAAATACGATAAAAAGTTTAACGCCCTTTATTACACTAAACAGACAGGAGCCTTTCTTCTCAATTTGGCTGACGACCTCAAAAGTGTCTAGAGGGCCAATCCTTTTTTTATTTTAAAAATTAACCTAAACACGCTTGAAGTTTGGCATCATCTTTTGTCTTATGGATAGGTAAACCACTGCTACTGCAACAAAAATAATTATCATACTATACGAAAATGGAAATTCTGGAATTGATGTACATGTATTGATTGGAGCTGTACCTTGAATGGTATTTCCCGTGATACTGGAACCACAACCTTCGTTAATTGTGCCAGAGTTGGAGATGACTCCTAGGTTGTTATTGATGATGCCAGAGTTGGTGATGATACCAGAATTGTTGATGGTGCCACCTGGATTATTATCAATAATTACTCCGGCGTGGTTGATGATGGTGCCAGCATTTTCTATAGTACCAAAGTTGTAGAAGGTGCCGGGGTTGTAGATTGTGCCAGAGTTGTTGATGGTACCGGAGGCGATGTTATAGATGATATGGTTGTTATTTATGGTACCAGAGTTAGTCATGGTACCGCCATTGGTTATTGTGCCGCCGTTGTTGAAGCTACCAGAGTTTGTAAAGATACCCGAGTTGGTGATAGTGCCACCTGGATTATGAAATATGGTACCAAGGTTGGAGATGGTGCCAGTGTTTGTGATGGCGCCAGAATTGGCGATGTGAGCAAAGTGAGAGTTGGTTATGGTACCAGAGTTGTATATGGGACCGCTGTTATTGATGGCACCTGAATTGGTGATGGTGCCACTATTAGTAATGCTTGCACTGGTGGTGACGCTGGCTGAACCAGCAAGGTTTTGAATGTTGCCAGAGTTTGACAGGGTACCACCAGAGTTGATGGTGATTGTACCTCCATTAGTTGTAAGGGTACTTCCAAGTTCAATGGCAAGCGAGTCTCCGTTATTTAGCGTCAGAGAAATGTTTGTAACTGTACATATGTGTCCAATTGAGTCCCAGCTTGGACTACCGGAAGGTAGAGACAGACATGATGCTTGGTCCTTAATGTCATAGCTTACAGCAAAAGCATCATGATTAGAAAATCCAATTAGAGCAATTGTTGTAATTACAAAAATAGCCACAATACCAGACGATGAATCCTTTAATCCTAAACCCAAATCTGCCATTTCATTGATCTTAAGAATATAAAAAATGATCTTACTTTTTGGAAATAAGTAGAATAAACCTTCAAAATTCTAAACACAATACTGTGAATCCTGTAAGGCTCACAACAAAACTTTTCAAATTTATTTTAAGAATTATTTTTTCTAAAATCGTAGGATTACCTCCAGCGTTTGATCTTTTTAAAGTCAAAGCTTATCGTACTGTCATGGTTTGGTGAGGACTCTTCTAACTTGTCTATCTTTTTTTGTCTCTCTTTTGAAATTTTGTCCTCTTTTTGCTTTTCTTGTCTAGCAAAGATTTTTTTTACAGTTGACCATTTTTCTTTTTTCTTGTCACATTTAAAACATCGCCAGGTGGTGTGATCATTTTCAGTCCCACAGTGGGGACACTTCCATATTGAAAATTCATCAGGTATTGTCATATCAAAATGACTTCCACCAAATCTCTGACGACTTTTTATGTATCATCTGTCCAATCCAGTTATAGTTAAATGCATGAACTGCATCATCAGGCCTTGAAGTGTCATGGACATATCTCATATATTCCTGGCCTGTTAAGCTCAATTTTATCATCTCACCTTCTACTGCCTCAAAGTGATCTATTATCCAGGACACTTTATCAAAATCAGCAGCAGGAATTATGAATTTAGGAAATGCATAATTTCCATACACATATGGATGGTCTATCATGTCTTTTAGTCTGTCAATTGAATATGTCCTGTCAATGATGTATCTGTTCTCTCGGTCTAGTCTTTCAGTCTCACTATCTTTTGGTAATGGCATGGCAGGCCTTGCAATGTATGCTATTTTTGTACATCTATTAGCAAACGTTGTCTCTACTTTTTGAGCTTGCCTTGAACCACCGCCAGCATCTATTGTAATGTGATCAGCTTCGTATGCATTACATAAATCAATGAATCTGTCTGCCTGTTTTTCCACATCTGGCTCGTCCATCTTTTCTATATGCAAGACCTTGAAGATAGGAGCTTCAGGAACCACACACTGGGTTATCAGAGGTATGGTAAATGAAACATTTCCTCCACCCCAATCTGCAGATGCATATACTTTACCATCTTCATGATCAACATCTTCTGGTCTTGTAAATGATGAATCCTTGTCAAACAATTTCATCATTGATTCCTTTGAGAATGGTCTACTCTGTCCTTTTACAAAATTAGCCAGTACATGTTTTTGAAACCATGTAGAGGTATAGTTTTCCCTTTTCCATTCTATGCTATGCTCCTCTGATATGTGGTATTTTTCACAATCCTTTTTTAATAATGGTATGTTTGGAAACATTTCCTGTGTTAGCTTGTAGCCATGGCGCTGCAAATTCTGGGGAGCTTTTGCAATCCAGGTGCCATCAAGCAAATCCACTAGATAGTCCCCCCAGACTAGACCTTGTTTATCAAATTCTAAATGATTCCTCCAGTCTTTTCTTTTGAAATGATACTCCATCTGATTGGTAGATAGCCAGAACTTGTGGTGCAAACTTCCTACTTCCCCGCCAATTCCCATAAATACGGTCCTCCCCTGCGTCCATGCTTGCGATTCTCTTGCCTTTTCATATGCCCCCAAGTCAAGGTTCTGCACCTCATCAAAGACTAGCAGATCAGCTGATTTTCCTTCAATGTGGTGCATCTGGTTGGCATCTGTTACAAGCGATGTAGAGGATTCAGTCCGAAATTCCACTCGTGATACTGCACCCTTGGAATTTTCCCCGCCTTTGATGGTATCAAATATTTCCGGGTTGTCAGGGTGAAGTATAGAGCCCCTGTATTTGTCACTAGAAAATGATCTTAGAGACTCGTCTTCAAATGTGACATAGACTCCTTTCTTGCGCAGTTGTGTGCCATAGTAAGCTAGTAGACCTCCACCAAATGTTGTCTTGCCTAATTGTCTTGCTATACAATACATTTGCCACGGGGATTCGTCACGATAAGGCGTGTGCCACATTGGTAGATATTTTAGAACATTGGCATGACCTTCTATTTTTTTTCTAAATTTTAAATTCCACTCTAGATATGGAATCTCAAACTTTGAAAAATCAGAGAGTTGCATTTCTGACTTTGCAAGAGCTCTACGTAGGTTCTTTCTCATTGCCATTTTCCTTTTTTTCCAGATCTAGTAGAGAGGCAATTACAGGACCAGAATCATGTAGATCATTAATGTCCTTTATGGTCTTTTTTATCTCTGAAATTATCTTTAATTCCTCAGAAGGGTTTTTACAATTCTTACGCATCTCAAATAATCTTTCAAGTATAGTTTCTAGTGTATCCAAAGTAATAACCGTATTTGATAAAAATTTCTGTTTTATGATATGGTCTAATCTTTGTTTGTTTAGTCCAAGTTTGCTTTTGATTCTGCGAAATGTTCTATCAGTCATATCGTATCCTCTTTTTGATAATTCCTCTAGTGATTCTTTTTCAGAGAAATTAAAAGATACAAAATATCTTACTGCTTTAAGTACATCCGGATTCCTTATGTACCAGCTTTGTTTTTTTCTTTGTTGAGTTTCAATGACTGATGTCATGATCAAGATTTGGTTTTATGATACTAAAGCATTATTATTCTCTATAGAGAATTGAAAATCTCTATAGAGAATCAAAATGTTAATCTACTTGTTTGACGTAAAACTACGACTCGAAAGAAAAAATCAATTGCAAAAGAATTGGCAGGACAGTTTTTACGAATAAAAATTGTCCTCATCTGGACTGTTTAATGTTTTTAATATTTTTTTGAAAAATCATTTGTAGAATAAAATACAAAATAAATTTTATCATGGAATAAAATCCTAAAAATTAAAACGCAAAAATTAATTTCAATTTTTTAAAAATTAATCAAAACACGTTTACAGTATACTAGAAAACAATTAGATTCAGAGTGTAGCAGTATTACATTTATTCTAGATTAGCATTATAGATATTGATGAAACTAGACCTTTTAATCATCACAGGTATAGTAATCATGTTTGCAATATCATTACCTGCTGCATATTCTGAAATGCATGCATCTCAAAATAAAATCACTCTAGTGGTAAAATATTCTGATCATACCAGAATTGGATACTCTTTTTTCATAAATGCCAAAGTTTTCTATACAAATCAAAACCCTGGAGCAAAGTTTGACCAATACTATGGTTTTATTTCTAATGCCAAAATAACAGCCAAGATTTTAGATCCTAATGGGGTGCAAGTAAAGTCATTTTCAGGACTGACAGATAATCATGGCTATTATTATCAAACCTTTAGAATTGCTGACAACACTCGTCTAGGTAAATATTCTGTTGTTGTATATGCACAATCAGGAGATTCCACAGACAGTAAAAAGCTAGTACTGTTCATACAGCACAAACCATACTAAATAAAAAAACCAATTAACAATTGGTTAAGATGACTGATTTTTTTCTTGTCAGTGTCTAGGATTTCTACAACATGTTGTAGTTCTTTGAGCTGGCAACAACTGTCATTTCAGTTAGTTCATTTGTCAGATTCAAGAATTTCAATCCCTTTTCAGTTGGCCTGTAAACTTGGGTACCTTCTTCATATGCCAGCAGGTCGTTTTGCTGTAAATATTTCAGGTATTCTATAACCTGTGCATACGATAGATATGCCTTGTACATTATCTTTGTTTTTGAAGCCCCTGTTCTTGCCGAGTCTAAGATCATTGCAGTGATATCTGATCTACTTCTATATTTCATTAGATTGATCTATCGCATCCGCATATAAAAATAATCGGGTGGAATGTTATGGAATAATGTTCTGTTTTGTGGCTGGCTGTTCTCTCATGATATGAAAAACCAGGATCACTCTACACCTAATATCCTTCCAGTCTTTGCATCTATTCTGACTTTACGAAGCACAGGTGGCATGCCAGTTGACACTGTCACTATCCATGTTCTGCCTTTAGACTCTGCCTTTCTTACCATTACATTAGATTGTTGTTGTCCAAAAAATTTTTCCGCTAGTTGTTCTACTGCATCTTTGTTGATACTAAATACACCATTGATATTATCAGCACTTGTCAAGATATGCTTTGTGTCATATTCGTATAGAAGATCAATTCGTATCAGAGTATGCTAGTCTTAATATTATTTCTGTCAGTCTTGCATGTTACTCACAACTAATAATCCTGCCAGTCTTAGATTCGATTGAAAGTGTTCTATGTGACTGTTGATTAAATGAGCTTACAAATACTTTGACAACCCAAATCTCATTTTTTAGGGTCTTGTCCATGATCTCAATAGAGGAGTAGCTTTGTCTGAAGAATTTTGTTGCAATGTCACTAACTTTGTCAGCATCAATACTCTCTGAAAGCATACCTTACCCATTTGTTATAGAAGATTGTACTATATACGGAATGTGGAAGGTCCCTTCATCTTTTGAGGCTAGATAAAGGTCTGATTATATCATATTAAAATAAATTCCAACCTCAGATCACACGTCAAAATCCACTGAAAAGATCAAGACAAGATCGCAACAACACTCGGTTAATTTTTTAGGTAACATTGTTCAGTATTATTGTTGCGCTATCTTTTTTAATTACAAAACTTTGCCTAGTATAGTTAATCAGATTATATGAGAACCCCAAACCCCTCATATGATCTGTTTAACGTGTCTTTCTTACCATAATGTGAAAAGCAATCATCCTTTGATCGCAGTCAATAATTCACTATCATAGTACATTCTAAACGCAGGATAGCAGTTTAGCATCTTGCCATTATCGATTTTATAAAATGACCAGTTATCGCACTGGTTATCATACTCAAATTGAGTGTTGTCAAATTTCCAGTCAAACCCATTTCGTATATTATTATCAGGATAGCCATGACCCCGAACTAGAGTGATTGTATTTTTTGTATAGTCGGATTTTACTTTGGCATAAAGTGCATTAGGAAAAAGATAGACTACATCAGGGTGTGAGGTAATGGCATCAAATTCTCTTTGTGTGACATATTCACTGTGTAGTAGTATGACTCTGTCGAATTTTTTTAAAATGCCAGGATTTTTGTCAATATCAATATCAGTGATATGCGAATAGTTTAGAATTGATAGTATGGCTGTAGCCCTTATACTAGATGTGTATTTGCCATGCTCTTCTTGTGGAATTTTTACAGTAAGACATTTTGAATCACACAATTTGTTATAGTAATAATAAAATCCATTTTCATCATATGCAGCTTGGGTAAAAATGGGATAAACAAATACAATGTTTTTTGTTGTATTAAATAATCCAATTTTTTCGTATGTATCATAATTTATTGGATTAGGTGAGATCATGGAATGGTCTATTGTGTAATTCTCATTTACAAAATACGTGTGTGAGAAAAGAAGCTTGTCTGCTGGAATGGTTATGGTTCTGGTTTGATTACCGTTAATTGAACCTGTGACATAGATTGTATTATTTACAATGTCAATATTTGCATCATCATAAATGATTGTGCTTTGATTATAAGGTGATGGTCTTTTGATTACCACATCAGAATTGGTATAATTTGGAATATACTGGACCATAATAATAGCTGCAATCATGCTAAATATGATACCAATAATGGAAGATCTTTTTTTCATAATTATATAAAAAAAATTATTAATGATAATTGTTCTAGTTCAACTTTGTAGACATGAACAGATTAAATTATAGATCAATCTCTAAAATGATATCTGACCAAACCCAGTTTTTTATTTTAATAAAAATAATAAAAAAAGTCCTAACTGCTTCCTAGTCTGATTGTTTGTGCAACTGGCGCAGTTCCTGCTAGAACACTAACTGTAGATGTGACACCTACATCAGTTGTACCATACAGTCCATTAGGACCCCTAAAGTAGATAATCGCTATATTACCAGGTAACAATGAGATTGGTCCACTTTGCTGCAAAAGGCATAGCTGCACTCTGGAATAGGGTGCAGGTATTACATCAGATGTGCCGTTTTCACTAATCGTAATCTCGTTTGGCATACCGTTGGTGGTGATAACAGCTGGACAAGTAGCAACTTGATATGCGGTAGGAGGATTGGATTGCATGTTTCCTAGATTGTTTATCCCTGTAGTTATGAGCTGAGATTGAAAGTTAGCAGCTGTCTGTGTCTGATTGATATCAGAATACATGTTAGTATATGGAACGGCTACACCTCGCAGTGTGATTGAATTGATTGACACAAGCTTGTCTCCTGTATTTTTTACAGCAAAAGCTCCCCATGAATAACCTTGGGTAAAGTTCGATGCTACCCATCCCTTTAGTCCTTGTACTTGAATTGCTTGCTGCGATCCTCCACTCTGGAAAAGGCCTGTACTATAAATTACCACACCTGTTCCTAAAACTATAGAGGCGACCAAGATAATTATGGTGGTCAATACCGCGCTGATTGCTTTTCTAGGTCTTGATATTGACATTTTTTCACAATTATTACCATTTATTGTATTAAATTCGTTATAGTCAGATTCAATAAAGTACTGGTGAAATTCCAATAAACCAATAATGGAACTAGCATATAGTTGATAAAGCCTGATTTGGGTTCTGTATGATTTCATTTCCAATATGATTTTGCAATCAATCAATGAGTTCAAGGCGCCAGGTAAGGGATTCGAACCCCTGTGTGCTGAAAGCACAACCGCTACCTTGTATGTATGATCTCGAGGCGGTCGCCGTACCGCTTGGCTAACCTGGCAGCCTGTACCATCTCTTATCTTGGCAAATAAATACAGTTAGGATTTTAAGTGATCAAATATATAATAAAGGATATAAAGTAGACTATATATCATAAGAACAATTGGAAGCCCTAACAAAAAAGACCGTCTCAATCGAGTTTGAGGGTACAAAATACGCACTAGAAGATGATAAAACCGTTGAAGAGTTTTTGATGGACTTGGGGCTACCAAAAGACAAGACCATCACGCTAAAAATAACAAAAGATGGCTTTGTGCTGCTTTGAGTGTAAAGTTGATAGTAGATAGTTTATTATTTATATCTGGATATGATGATATGGTAGATACGATGGTATAATGACAAAGTCTAGAATTTCTATAACAATTGATGGAAAGGTTGCAAAGGCAATTGAAAACTATTACAGGGATAAGGTAAGGGTTGCAGCTGAAAAAGGAGAGCCAATACCAAAACTCTCAAACATTTATGAAGAAATTATAGAGCGCGGATGGGAAGCAAAGTCTGGCACTAGAAAAAAATAGGAAAGCAAAAATTCTATACCATTGATATGATTTTATGGGTCTAGATCTCAAGGCGCTTTGTCACAGGGAAAAAACAAACCTGGAATCATTTTCATCCAAAGTTGTTGCTATTGATGCGTATAATGCAATTTACCAGTTTCTATCCATAATACGTGGACCTGAGGGACTGCCATTAACTGATGCAAGAGGAAGAATCACCAGTCACATAACAGGACTATTTTATAGAAATATTAATTTTCTATCTCTTGGTATAAAACCAGTTTATGTTTTTGATGGAAGACCGCCATCGCTAAAGTCTGCAGAAATTGAAAGACGAAAGCAGATAAAAAAAGACGCAACAATCAAGTTTGAAAAGGCACTCACAGAAGGAAAGTATGATGAGGCAAAAAAATACGCCCAGCAGACATCCGTACTAAAAGATGACATGGTAGAAGACTCTAAACATCTTTTGGGATTATTTGGCATTCCATATATCCAGGCGCCATCTGAAGGTGAGGCAACTGCCGCTAGTCTCACCATGACAGGACAGGCATACGCATCTGCAAGCCAAGACTTTGATTCTTTATTATTTGGAGCAAAAAAACTAGTTAGAAACTTTTCAAATAGCGGCAAAAGAAAGTTGCCAAACCGAAATACCACAATTGAGATTGAACCTGAGATAATTGATCTTCAAAAAACACTAGCAGATCTTGGTCTGTCAAGAGAGCAACTAGTTGATGTGGGAATTTTAATTGGTACTGATTTTAATCCAAATGGTTTTGAGAGAATAGGGCCAAAGACTGCACTTAAGGCAATAAAGGAACATGGCAAGCTGGAACTAGTCCCGCAAATCCAGGAAAAGCTAGAGGAGATAAATTACAATCAAATCAGAGAGATATTTTTGCATCCCAAAATTGCTACTGTAAATGAGATAAAATTTGGAGAATCTGATTTTCAAGGAATCATAAACTATCTTTCTTCTGAGCGAAGCTTTTCTCGCGATAGAGTAGAGACATCAATTAACAGGTTAAAAAAATCAATAGAGAAAAAAAGTCACACCCTAGAGCAGTGGTTCAAGTAGATTAAAATCTAAAGCCTGTCTGTTTTTTTGGGTATAATTCTAATTTAGAAACTTTAAGATTGTACTTGCCTAGTGACGAAGTTCGTTTAAAATGGAATTAAAATCAATCTCAACTGTACCTTGTCTGTTTTCCTGCGATTTTACTATCATTAATAGTCTGTATTTATTTGCAAGGTATTTGATCTCAAATTCTGGGACAGGCTTTCCTTGCTGTAATAGTAATTTGATCTCAGATAGTCTCTCACAATTACCAATCTCTATTTCCTGCAGTTCGTTTACCATGGATATTGTCTGCTCTATCCTCTTTTTGTGGTCTAGCATTTGCTTTAGGATCTTGTATTCTTCTTTGAGATATTTGACATCATTTTCTGGAACTGGTATCTCGTCTTCTAGTAATTGATTGATCTCGTCTAGTCTTGCAAAATCTCCAACTCCATGTTCTTTTAATTTTTGAATCGTGGATATGGTCCAATCAGTCCTGTTTTGCAAGTCTAGTGCAGATTGCAATTTTTCATATCGCGCATTAAGATATCGAAGATCTCTGTTTGAAACTTGATTTCCGTTCTCAATTGCATGTATGATTCTTTCAATTTTTTTAGAATGATTCTGTTCCCTTTCCTGTAATTTTTTACTTGCCACTTGGGTCAGTGTTACTTTGGTTTTACAATCTATTATCTGTCGAAGGTGCATCTCTTTTTCTCTAAGATATTGCTTGTCCATCTCCTCAATGTTTTTCCCACTCTTCAATTGTATACTGATATGGTTTAGCTTTTCAGCATCTCCTATCTTTGCTTCTTTTAATTGTGAAATGATGGTTTGCGTCCATTTTATTTCCTTTTCAGATTCTATCACGTTTCTTAATTTTGTAGATGCCTGTTCTAAAAATTCCTTGTCTATTCTATATGAGCTAGTCTCCTTTTCTTTTTCTCTTAAATTTTTAACAAAATCCATCGCCCAGTCTGCTAGCATTTGATGTTCAATTGCCTTTTTTAATTGTGCGGCCTGCTCTTCGATGTATTTCTTGTCAGACTCTGGTAATTCTTGGCCTGTGTTTAGAGAATTTTTTATAGACTCTAATCTGTCATGGTCACCAATTCTTGCTTCCTCTAGTTGTAGTATGACATGGATGTGGTCCTTATTTACCATAAATCAATATCTCCATTTGAATAAAATTTGGTTAATTGAGAATAAAAATATGGTCTGCCATAAATGGAAATGCTGTTCCAGTACCCCTCTTTTTTAATCAAACCCATACCCCCGTCTAGGAAAGGTAATTGCGTTTCCTCGTTTATAATCCTTGACATGATTTAGTATGTGATTTCTGACTGTTCCCAGGAGTAATCAAACAGTGCTCGTAAGGAATCTATCATGGAACCAGAGTTTGACCATACCGCAAAGACATTGTGTGAGGGATGATTGGCGTTTCTTAAGAATAATAGTGCCTCATCAAAATCTTTGATAACAAAACACAGATTGTCTTTTTTTCCAGTTGGCAAAATTCTGATTCTCTCTCTGCTTACTTCAGTAATTTCAGGCATGGTTTGAGATGGTGAAATGATTACTCTCTCAAATGCAGGAGACTTTACAAGTAATTCCACAAGATCTGCATGATAAAATCTTGAAAAATCTCTTGGTGAACAAAGCATGACCACCTCTTCTTTGGCGCGAGAGATCATGTCCTTTATTTTATTGTGAATTTGAGGAGCACCCTGGAGCATTTGCAGCTTGTCCATTTTTGTTTCGTTTGTCTCTACGGCAAATGATGGAATCTTGTTCCATGTTTCTACTAGTTCTTTTTCATTTTGTAATAGTGTGTTTACTCGTTCTTTTTCAGAATTTACCAGTGTTCTAATTACTTTGGATAGTGGTAGGGCATCAAACTTTGTAGGCTGGCAGCATTCTGATGTTACCACTCCCAAATTTTGTAATGTATTTAAAATATGATAAGTTTCAGTACGTGGTAGTTCTAGTGAGTTGCAAACTTCGGGAGCAGTCTTTGCGCCATACTTTCCTAGATAAATGTAGACTTTGGCCTGATTATGAGTTAATCCAAATTTTAAGAGCTCTGTTTTTATTTTATCTAATTGACTTTTTTGTTCGTATAATGCGGTGCCGGGTTCAGAGTTGAATATTCCTGGTGCGACAGCTTCCATTGAGACTGATTTTGTTCTAGTCATCAGCAAGGCTTGATCCCCAAATGTATTATGATCGAGTATGACACGCCATGGGACAGACAAAAGGCTTCTTTATGGTAAAGCGATCTTACATACTAATAAAAAATCTAAAAATTTGAATCTAAAAATGATCGATAGAAAAATAGACCTAATTTTTTGATTAAACTCAATTACCAGGTTTGGAATAATCTTTTTTTGAAAATTTTATTTTGCTTTTATGAAGAATTAAAATTTGAAAAGTTTATTCTAGTTTTTTGCGTTTCTCTTCTATTTTTTTCTCCGCTTCTAGGCGCTCTAGCTTGTACTGGTTCATATCAACAAACTTGATTATTCCACAAAGACTTGGGTGTGTCTTTTTTATCAACTTGAACATGTTCTGGGCAACCTTCCTGTAATCTTGGTGACCCTGTGGTACGGTTCTAAGCTCAATTAGATGAGTTGCCTCCCTTAGATTTAATCGCATAAAAAATGGATAGTTGTATGCAAAGTTTACAACATACTGTGCTTGCTCTGGCATTTTGAAATGCATTGCATCAAAGACTTGTTTTGATTTGTACATACAGTCTTCAAAATCTTTTTTGATTCCAAGTGCTATTATTTCATCTGGAATACAAAATCCATGATTTGTTGTTAGTAGTTGTCTTTCTAATGTTAGCACTCGATGCCTGTGAAGATCACGAAACATTCCAAAGTTTGTTAAAAAATCAAAAGTATACTCTGTCATTTCAAATGCACGGGGAGGCCTGTGTCTTCTATTTTGTCTAAGGTTGGCAAATGTCTGGATGATTTTTTTTCTTGCTGCAGGACTTAGCTTCTTTACTTGGTAAAGAATGTCATGGTATGAAATTCCTTGCGCCTGCTCATACAGTATGGCAGAAATTATCTTCTCTTCTGCCTTTTTGGATGATTCAAAATCAACGAGGTTGACTGAAAAACCACCATTTCTTTTTGGTTTGATGTGCTTTTTATTTAGATTAATGGCAGTTGTTTTTAATTCATTTAGATATTTTTGCAATGCCTTGCCATATTTGTCATCGGCTCTTTTCACAAATGACTTGATGGTAGTGTCAAGCTCCTGGTGTATCTTTGAGGCTAGTGTTCTCTCCTCTTCTAGTGCTGAACTAAATAGTATTGTGAGTAAATACTCGAATGCCCTGCCGTTTCCTGTTATTCCAACATTAGTTAGAGTGGATGCAGGCAAGATGCCTCGTAGTGAGTCTAGTGCCTTTGCCTTTATTGTGGCATTGTAAATTCTTGTGGCTGATTTTATCTCATCATCACTTGAGAGGCGTGTAAAGGAAACCTCATCTCCTGCATTGTTTTTAAATTTTTGATTGTTGATTGGTTCTCTTTCCTGGATAAAAGAGATCATTGGCTGTATATTTTTTGAATAAATTTCAAAATCAAGATTACATGATTCCAAATATCTGTCAGCAAATTTAGAATTCATTATATCAGGTTCTCTAAAAAATTTGTACTCGCCGTTTATTTTTTTATCCCAGGATACATAGCGAGAAGATTTTTCAAGATATGATAAACCAATTCTACGGTCTTCAATTTTTTTTACTGCAATGTTGGAGAGACCTTCGATTGCAATTTGTGCTTCACCAAGCTCGGCTACTGAATCATCACCATATTCAAGTAAGACACGATTGTAAAATTCTTCACCGCGGTTTTCGTTTTGTAAAAATTCATTAAGAAAAATTTTTCGCATGCTCTTATCCGACCTGCTGTATCTTGACATTAGTGCTCCGCGATCAACTTGTCTTGGTGTTATGATTGCAAAGACAGAATCCTCTGTGTTTGAAAAATGCTTTGATAAAATTTCTTTTTCAGAACTGGAAAATTCCGACATTATATGTTCGACTCTATTCAATTATAAATAATCTACTTTTTTCCAATTTGAATTAGATCAGGGAAATGATGCATTGTCGAATTGTGTTTTGATTGCCAGCGAAGAAGCACTTCCTTAAATGATTCAGCTTCTGATTCGTCTTCAGTATACATCAGAGTTGTCACCCATCTGCCAGTGCCAGCTCTTCCTCCAATTGAGTTCATCCAAAAGTCAGTTGGCAAATTCTCAAAGGATTTGTTTTGTTCATCGCGGCTCAAGTCAACCCATCTTTTTGATACAAAATGCAGAATTTCGTCCAAGTCTTCTTTTTGAATCATAATTATGATGATATGCAATAGACATTTTAAAATTGCGAAATTTTCCCAAATCCCTCTCGTAGACTTAGCTAAAATGATCTTACCAAAACTTGAAAGCTTGTTAACACTTTGCTGATTATATTGATTTCAGAACCAATACGCAATGAGCAAAGAAGAGATCGAGTTTATCGGCAAGCAAGTCAAGGACATGTACGGCACTTTTATCGGCAAGGTTGTCGGAACCATAACTGATATTGACGGAAGTGTACAAACCGTTGGTGTTGATTGTGGCTCTGAAGGACTCAGGCAGATACCGTTTGAACAACTAGTAGTACAAGGTGCTTTTGTAATTTTCATCCCTAGGTGGAGATTAGAAGCTCAAAGATTGTTACGTGAAAAGGGTCTCACATTGCGCCGAATACGAGCTTTGATAGACATCGTATCTGATAATGACGACATGAAGGAGGATGCAGAGCTCATCCACGAAAAATACAAGATGAAACTTTTAACTCTAGATGAATCTGAAAAACAGATCAAAGAAAAATTAGATCACAGACTCTCAGAGTTGGATAGCCAACTCAAGTCAATCAGAATGCTTGTGTTTGATGCCAAGTTGCAATACAAGAGCAACGAGATCTCAGATGCAAAGTATGAATCTGTAAAGACACAGACTGTAGAGATAATAGAACACATAGAGCATGAAAAGGCAGAAATTGTAAACATTCAACACAGAATATCAGACCTTTCCGTGGAAAATGTGGAGCGTACCGAAAACCCAAAGGAACAACTTCATTCAGCCGCCGTTTCGTATTTGGGTAAAGTAGAAAGCAACCCGATTACAGAGCCAACCAAACCTGTAGCACCAACACCTGGCCAGGCGATTACTAATACAACTCCCCCCACTCAATCGCCAAAGCCTGTTGCCGTTGGAGCCGACGGTGCAGAAGATTCTCAAGATTCAGATTGGCTTAGTAGAATGTCATCCCAATAAGTCAAAAGAATAGGACTAGGGTTCGCTCCCAGCCTCCTTTTTGGCAAATCTTTTTTTTAATAGAGAATGAATAGATATCATATTGATTGATTATTTGATTGGTCTTGGAAACAGCGATTCAAATACAAGAAAAAGAGCAGACAACGATTTTATAACATTCTGGGCAGAGCAGGCAAAAAACCTCCACTGGTTTGAGATGTGGAATCACACCTTACAATGGAATGCCCCATTTGGAAGGTGGTTTGTAGGCGGCAAGCTCAATGCCTCATATAATACCCTTGATGTCATGGTACAAAAAAACGCAACAAAGACTGCGCTCTTGTGGGAAGGTGAGAATGGCGAGAGCCGTAAAATCACATATCATGATTTATGGATTGAAGTATCCAGGTTTTCAAATGTACTAAAATCACTTGGAGTAAAAAAAGGAGACAGAATAACAATCTATCTTCCAATGGTTCCAGAATTATTGATATCAATGCTTGCATGTGCAAGAATTGGTGCAATTCACTCTGTAATTTTTTCTGGATTTAGTGCAAAGTCAATTAAAGACAGAGTGGAAGATTCTGGCTCTAAAATTGTGATTACCGCAGATGGGAGTTTCAGGCGTGGTAGTATAATAAAACTAAAAGAAATAATAGATGAAGCAATCTCTGGTCTTGATTTTGTACAAAATGTCATAGTATTGGAGAGAGCAAAGATTCCAATAACCATATCACCAAAGGACAAAAAATGGTCTGATCTTATGAAGACTGCATCACAAAACTGTGAGCCAGAAAAACTGGAAAGCACACATCCATTATACATACTATACACTTCTGGAACAACAGGAAGACCAAAGGGTGTACTGCATGGCACTGGAGGATATCTTACTCATTTGTATTCTACATTCAAGTGGATCTTTGATATCAAGGACTCTGATGTTTATTTTTGCACAGCAGATATTGGATGGGTTACAGGACACAGCTATGTTGTATATGGCCCATTACTACATGGTGCAACCCAAGTAATGTATGAAGGAGCTCCTGATTTTCCAACACATGCAAGAATGTGGGAGATTATTCAAAAATATAAAGTAACAATATTTTACACAACACCAACTGCACTGCGCATGTTCATGAAGTTTGGTGATGAGATTCCAAACTCGTATGATCTTTCATCATTACGTCTCCTTGGAACAGTTGGAGAGCCAATCAATCCAGAGGTTTGGAAGTGGTACTATGATGTGATAGGCAAAAAGAAATGTCCCATCGTTGATACCTGGTGGCAGACAGAGACTGGTGGTGCAATGATATCACCAGTGCCTGGATTAGAGACAGTTCCACTCAGACCAGGCTCTGCTGCAAGACCAATCCCAGGAGTTGACATTGCTGTAGTTGATGAATCAGGAAATGAGGTTGCCCCAGAAACCAAGGGATATCTTGTAGTTAGAAAACCATGGCCTGGAATGCTTTTGACATTGTGGAATGATGATGAAAAGTACAATCTAGTATATTGGTCTAAATATAAAACAAGTTACTATCCTGGTGATTATTCAATCAAGGACAAGGACGGATACTTGTGGATGCTAGGCAGAGCAGATGATGTTCTCAAAGTTGCAGGCCATAGACTAGGGACTGCAGAGCTTGAAAGTGGATTTGTATCGCATAAATCCGTCGCAGAATCTGCAGTATGTGGCATTCCACATGATGTAAAGGGAGAGGCAATAATTGCATTTATTGTACTACGAGATGGTTACTCTGGTAGTGAATCTCTAAGAAATGAGATCACACTTCACATAAGAAATGTCATAGGCCCAATTGCTTCACCTGAGCAGTTGTATTTTGTCACAAGACTCCCAAAAACACGTAGTGGAAAAATAATGCGAAGGCTGCTAAAAGCAATTGCAAGGGGAGATGAGATTGGAGATATCAGCACACTAGAAAATGAAGCTGCAGTAAGTGAAGTGCAGGCAGCCTTTGATGAAGTAAAACAATCCATTCAAAATACTAGATAGAAATTATCTGAAGCTTGGATTTTTCTGTAATGTTAAACTTGTCAACAAAGCCTGCAGTAACTTCTAAAACATATTTGGCATTTTTTCCACCGCCATTATCAACCGTGCAAGTTGCTGTCTCAATTGCAGATTGGCAAGGAGCTACGTTTTTTGCTATATGTACTATATTTCCAGATGTATCAAACCAAATTATGTCCAATGGAAACTGCATGTTTAACATCCATATGGGCACTATCTGCTCATAATTAAATACAAAGATCATTCCTTGATCATATGAAAGCTGTTTTTGAAACATCAAGCCACGTGTCTTTTGTGCATCAGTTTCAGCTACCTGTACATCCAAAGTGACATCGTCAAGCTTTACCGTTCCCATTGGGAATCTGGTTTCAGCAAGCTTGGAATCAGATGGTATTGTTAATACTCCAACAACTCCTATTATGACTGCAGCAATTACTATGGGTATTAGAACTTGGGCTCTTGATGCCACGCCATATACAGAAAAAACTCTAGTTAAAAACTAATGGGGATATAGACAAGCGAAGTTTTGTAACACATACTAACATCAATACAAAAATAATTACAAGCAGATGGCAGAGTTTGTAAATAGATATAGAAAATTTTTGGGAATTAGTTCTTTGAGAGTTGAAGGTTTTTAAGAATTATTCCTTGTAGCTAAAAATGCTTGAAGCCTGGTATCATCTTTTGTCTGATACCAAGATACACTGCTGATATGGCAACAAAAATAATTACCAAGCTAAAGGAAAATGGAAAGTCTGGAATTGATGTCGATTGAACTTGGGCTGGAACAATAGGATGTATTCCATTAAAAGATATGGGCCCTGAGAAAAATGAGCCGCTTGGAAAAGAAGGATCTGTGGGATAGTTTTGAGGAGGGGTGTGTGACCAAGGATCGCCCAGACTAACTAGATGTAGTGGAGTAGGGGGAGCAAAGTGGGGATTATTTGGGTCATTAATGTTACCTCCGACTGGTACCAGGGTCACATCTACAAAGACATCAAAAAAACTATCCATCGTGCCGCCGCCAGTAGCATCATTGTGACTTGTAATCAGAATTTGACCTACACTAGGAGTTAGTGTATCGGGTTGATGTGCACCTGGCAAATGCAATTTATCTATTGTGACAAAAACATCAAAAAAGTTTCCCCCGATATTAACTGGACTAACACTCTCAAGTGAAAGTTCAACGAGCTCAATAGGAATAGTTCCTGTTCCACCAGCTGGCACTCCTGACATGCGTTGAACTATGGTATCAGTATTGCCAGGTCCGATGGGGACTCCTTTTAGCACAACAGTACCAATAGGGCTGCCAAAATCATGAGGTGCAGGAATGGTCTCAAATAAATCATAGCCTGCGCTTATTGGCATGGCATATGTCAAACTCAATGGCATTGATAGAATAAGAATGGATAAGAAACCAAATATCCAAATGCTTCGATTACCAACCAAACCCAAGTTATATGATGGATTCTTATATTTATTAATGATCTTTCGCATTTGAAAAAGTTAAATTTTTTTCATTTTAAAATTCTTCTTTATGGAAATAATTCAACAAAACTTGGCTTGTCTATATCGACATTAAAAACCAATGGCATAAAAAATGGTTCTGTCAAGTTGGCAATTATTCAGTGTCAATTGGTTGACAAAGTAAAAACATTGTACAATTAGGTTCGGTATCTGTGTAAACTATACTCTTGTTCCACAATATTAAATAACTATAAAATAAATGGTCTTGTGGATTTTATGGTCAATAAGGATACTTTGCGTGCATGTGGATATTGTGGAAATGTTTACTCTATTCATGCAACAAAATATGAAAGCAAATGTCCTATTTGCGGTAACAGGGCTCAAAATATGATTGAAGATCTCTAGTATATTTATCTGGACTATAAAAATAAAAAAATCAACGCAGACTTAGCTCATGTGATCTTTGATATCACTAAAGTTTCCAGCCATTTTTTTAGTTTCATGTCCCACATCAGAAATGGTAGCACCGTTGTAGACTCTGTCCATGTATCTTCCAGCAAGTATCATGGGAATTCCAAGAGGCGTGGTAATTGGGTCAGGTGAGATAAGAAAGATAAATCCTATCTTTTGTAGTTTTTTTCCAGGTGCAGATGCACGCTGCAAAGACCCCAGAGTGCGTGCAGTTCCCCTGTCATCTAGACTGGCAAGTCCAGAGTAAATCTCAGTTCTTCTCTTGGCAGACTCGCCGATTTTTTTAATTCTAGCAATATGCCTCTTATAATGTTCATCCATGCTAAGAACTATATTTTTTCTAGTTAAAATTCCATGGTAAAGATCAATCACAACGAGGTAAAGATTTCTTATACAAAGAGAACAGATTATATCATTCAAGGTATATCTTGCCAAAATATGAAGGAAAAACGCGCTGAAAGACTTGAATCTATAAAGGAGGCTCACAAGTCAGCCAAGGCAGATTCCAGTTCACGAATGGAGGATTATCTAGAGGTGATATCAGAACTAGTAGAGCTAAAGGGATATGCAAATACTCTTGATATCTCAAGATACATGAATGTCAGCGCACCTTCTGTGACAAAGATGCTGCAAAGACTAGATGAGAATGGATATCTGGAATATGAAAAATATCGCGGAATCAATCTGACTTTAAAAGGTAATACAGTTGCAGCCACAATACGACAAAAGCATGGAATACTATTAGAGTTCTTTAAATTACTTGGAATTGATCATGCTGCAGCAAATAAAGACGCAGAAGGAATAGAGCACCACCTTAATCCAAAAACCATAAAGCAACTGCGAAAATTCATCACATATCTAAAAGCAAATCCCAAGGTTCTTAGTAATTTTGAGTGATTAATTTCATACTATTATTCTGAGATCATGTTTTGACATTGCAGCCTTCATTATTCTTTTTCCACTGTCAGATTTTTTAGAGATAATTATCCTGCCATTTTTTCCAACATATGATGACGTTACAAGTTTGTCTTTTACATAGATATCAGCAGACATTCCAGTCTTGCTAGGATCTACTTCTAGTATGAGATTGTTTCCAGATTCAGACATTTCAAAACTCTCTCCTCTCTCAAAAGAACTCTCCTCTTTTGACTCTACATCAATATGCACTCCTAGTGTTTTTTCAAGTTCATTTATTGTTATACCACCACGCCCAATTATTGATGGCATGACTTCCTTGTCAACTTGTACTCTGATGCTATTATTTGATAGAATCTCAATTTCTGCATTAGGATCAAATCTGCGTATTGTCTCTCTTATTTTTGATTCTGCCAGTCTTTCTATGCCTCCACTTTTTGCCTCTTTTGAGATTGGTATGACAATGTTCTCCTCACCATATGTATAGATCTCATACTCTAAATCATGATTCTCAAAATTGCGTACCTCTATTACTGGTCTTGCCAAGTCTTGCTCTGTCATGCCACTTGGTACTTTGACTTTGAATTCTAATTCATAAACTTGAACAATGTTTCCAGCTTTAACAAATACAACTGTATCTAGTATGTGAGGAATCATGCCAAGCTCAACTTTTCCAATAAATCTCTGAATTGCATCTAGTGGTGCATTTGCATGTACAACTCCCACCATGCCAACACCTGCTAACCTTAAATCAGCAAATACTCTAAAGTCTTGAAATCTTCTAACCTCATCAAATATTGTATAGTCTGGTCTTACTAGAAGCAAGATATCTGCCGAATTTTCAAAACTACCATCAAGAAGAGTATACTGGGTTATCTTTTCATTTACCTGCAAGTCTCTTGGAGATTCCAGAGTCTTGACTATCTTGCCTTTCTTAGAATAAAAATCAGCAAGACTAGAGGCAAATGTACTTTTTCCAGAACCTGGAGAGCCAGAAATAAGTATGCCCTCTGCTTTATCTGAAAATCTAGTCATTAATTTTTCAGATATGGTGTATTGTTCCAGAGATAATTTTATTATTGGATGTGTTATGGTGATCTCATAACTATTTGAAAAAGGGGGATGTGTTATTGTTGTTCTATAATCTTTGTACTGGATTACCAGTGCTCCTGGCTTTGATATCTCTACTTGTCCTGACTTGGCAACCCTTGATGCTTCAAGAATCTCTGCTGTTATTTCACTAAGATAGTCTTTTGTAAGGACTATATCCTCCAAATCTACTAGTGTAAATGCCCCAGGCTTTCCTCGTTTTGCCATGGGTTTTGTTCCCTCTTTTAGGTGGACACTCATTGTCTGCTCATCAAAAAATTTTTCAAACTCTAAACCTGTTGTCTTGATATCAGGCTTTGAATATCTGGTTTTAATGCCTTCTGCT
Organism: Nitrosopumilaceae archaeon; assembly: GCA_035631875.1. NCBI lineage: Archaea > Thermoproteati > Nitrososphaerota > Nitrososphaeria > Nitrosopumilales > Nitrosopumilaceae > Nitrosopumilaceae archaeon. Next base: position 48,254 of record DASQHX010000013.1, read on the forward strand.
TGGGCAACTAGTGATTGAACATGGTCTGCAGTATAAAATATGGCATCATATTTTTTTGCAATATCTTTAATTATTGCGTCTATTCTTCCACGGCTTGCAAGTTTAATGTCATCTGCGCTTGGCCTTTCTCCTTCAAATTTCAAAGTAATGTTATTTTTTCCAGATATCTCACGAATTTTTTTTATCTCTCCCAACCCAACAAATCCATCCTCTTTACTTTGTGATGCTTGTGATTGGAGCTCATCAAGTACTGCAACTGGAATTATTATCTCACAATTATTTAGACTGCCTGATTCAATTAACTTTGTAATCTCACCATTTATGATGATGCTGGTGTCAACTACGATCTTTTCCATCGATTAGTGAGATTATTTTGCGCTTTTTAATCATAGCTATACAAATCCTATATATTCAGTTTGTAATTTAACATATGACAATGTCTTTGCAAAAAAAGAATATTCTAATAATCGAAGACAGTATCGCTGTTGCAGGACTAATTCAGAATTTTCTTAAAAAACTTGATTATCAAAATATACAAATTTGTAATAGCGGCAGGTCTGGAATCCAAGTATTTGAGGAACTAGTACGAGCAAACAAGATGCCAATTGTCATACTTGATTATAGTCTTCCTGACATGAATGCCAATGATATAATGTCAGAGTTATTTAGTATTCGTCCTGACACCAAGATAATAATAGAGACTGCAAATGAGAGAACAGACGATTCCATCAAGGATGTTCTAAGACATGGCGCCTATCAATATATTGAAAAACCAATCAGATTTGAGAACATAAAAAATACCATGGAGATACTTGAGGAGGAAGATAAATCTCTCGAGCACACCTCTCCAGATGATCATAAGGAAATAGATTCTCTGCTTAGAACATCTCGAAGAATCAGCCTTGCTAGAATTTCTGAATATACTGGAAAAAAAAGCGATGAAGTTTTAGACTATTTAAAAAATCTAACAAATGAAGGCAAAGCCATATCAATTGAAAGTATAAAGGAAATTTCATGCAACATGTGTAATTCTGTAAAAATTGGACAAAATTTTTCTTGTCCGTCATGTGGCAAAACAAATTTCAAGCAAGGCAAGCTCATTGAACATTTTAAATGCGGAAATGTCTCAGTTGAGGATTCGTACAAAAACAATATCTGTCCAAAATGTCACAAGGAAATCAAAATAATTGGGGTTGATTACAAGACCATAGAGAATTACTATATCTGCTCTGACTGTGGTGAAAAGTTTCCAGAACCCGTAATTGAATACATGTGTATTAGGTGTAATAATAAATTCAAACTTGAACAGGCAAAATGGATAACAAGTGAAGGTTTTAGATCAACTAATTTGTGATTTTAATTAAGTGCCATTGTAATTGCAGTTAGCACATCCTCAAAACGAAATGGTTTTACTATATACGCCTGAGCACCAGCCTCAGAACTTTGAGAGATGGTAGAAAAATTTTCGTCTGCAGTTAGCATAATAATTTTTGCATCAGGATTGGATGAGATTATTTCTCTGAGTGTTGATATGCCGTCTTTTTTTGGCATTGCCACATCTAGTAATAGTATGTCTGGGTTTGTTGCATTAAATTTTTCTATTGCATCTATTCCATCAACTGCTTCAGCTACTATTTCATGATGGCCTATTTTGAGTGAATCCCTTAAAACTAGTCTAGTTGCATCAGAGTCTTCTGCAATCATTACTCGAGCCATGACCTGATGATATCACAATGATTTTTCTATATAAGAACAGGGGTGTCATTAAACCCAAATACAGTTAATCATTTGCACCAAGTACCCTGGTAATGGTTTTTAGAACATCTTCAAAATCAAAGGGCTTCAATAGATATGCCATTGCGCCAGCCTCGATACACTCTTTCATTGTGTTGATGTTATCACTAGCAGTTATCATAATAATTTTGGCGTTGGGGCTAACAACAAGTATATCCTTTAATGCAGAAATGCCGTCTTTTTTTGGCATTGCCATATCAAGTAGCAGTAAATCGGGCTTGGTTTGATTGTATCTTTCAACTGTTTCAATTCCATTTGCTGCTTCTGCTGCAAGCTCATGATGTCCAATAGCTAAAATGTCTCTTAATACCATTCTAATTGCATCTGAATCATCAGCAATCATTATGCGTGCCATACTTTGACAAAAATTAGGCTTGATTGTATTTAAGTGCAGTTATGTATTTTGATTAAAAATATGAGATAAAGTATTTCGGATTTTTATTTTAAATTCATCAATGTTTTTTTTATTGGTATCATTAAAAATTTCTTGCATCATGGATATGGATTCACTGATGATTTGATATATTCCACTTGACACTCCATTTTCTATAACATGTTGTAATATGGTGTCATTTAACTTGGCAATCTCACCAACATTATTTTGGTTCATCATGGGAGCTAGTCCTTTTATTTTATGAAGATGTTTCTCAATTTTATTGCCATATTTGGAAATATCATTATCATTATTGCATTGCAATAGTATTTGTTTTAGACCATCTAATTCTTCTTGAATCTCCTGCCTTGCAATCTTGTCAAACTCATCAGACATTATAACTAGATTAGACTAGTTTCATGCCAACTTTTATAGGCTCTTAGTCTAAAACTATACAAAATGAAGATTGTTTCTAAGACGTATATTTTGCTTGCCGTCATAATCGGTGTTTCATTGCTTAATCTATTTGTATTATTGCAAACATCACAGGAAAATCAAGCAGTATTGCATTCAATTAGCAGTGCAAGCAATCTCAAGGTTACAGTTGAGAGAATTGCAGGAACTGCAAACTCTATAGCAAGCGGAAATGAGATGGACAGACAAACCCTAACTCAACAAATTGCCGACTTTGAAAGTACCTATAATACTCTAGGTAGTGGAGGGCAATTAAATGGAATTACCATTGTTGCCGTGCCAAATGAGCTGCAAAATAAATACATGGATGTTGGCAATGCATGGAATATTTACAAACAAAAGGCAGAAGAAATCAGACAAGAGTCTGTCTTTAATCCTGATGTCAAAAACGCATTAGAGTATATTTTAGGAAAAAATGGAGATCTAATAACACTAACAAACGGTGTATCTAATGATCTTTTGCCACTAGACAGAAATTACAATAGGCATAAAGAAATTGCAGCAGAACTTGTAACACTTACAAAATCAATTGGTGAAAACACACTTCTTATCTCAATTGGGGAAAAAGGAAACTATACTGATATCATAAAAAAAGATAGGATTATGTTTGATGCTGATCTGAAAAAATTAGAAGGACTGCCAATAGATACTTCAAATACTGATGGAGTCCAGATAACCAAAGAAACACTTCAGGCCATTCCTAGAGAAAACGCAGCATCATTACGTAGTCTTGATCCATTGTGGGAATCTGTAGAGCTAAAAATACAATTTATTGAATCAACACCTCTGCTTTCTGCGGAATTTGGAAAGTCACTGCATAATCTAGATGCACAAAGAGATGTGATGCTTTCTACAACTGGATTTTTTGTAGATGGGTGGAACAAACTAATTGATGATACACTAAAGGCTAAAGTTAATGCTGTATTGGCATTGCTTGTAGCAGACATTGTAGTTTTTGTTATAGTGATGTTTACAATTAGAAGATCACTAAACCCACTAGCCATGCTCACTAGGGCACTCTCACGTGTAAAGGAGGGTTTCTATGGTGAAAAAATAGATTATTCCACAAATGATGAGATTGGTACTCTGGCACACACGTTTAATCTCATGTCAGAAACCATACAACAAAAGAATGAAGAATCAAAAAAAGTCGAAATTGCAAAAGATGAATTTTTGGCAATGATCACTCATGAATTAAAAACTCCCCTGGTGCCAATTCAAGGGTATGCTGATATTTTACTTGGAGAACATTTGGGCAGTCTTAATAAAAACCAAAAAGAAAGGCTCGAGGTAATCAAAACAAGCTCTGCAACACTGCTACAATTGATATCTGATCTTCTTGATGCACAAAAATTAGAACTAGGACAACTCAAGATTGTGAGAAAAACTGACAATCTCAAAGACACCATCTCAAAAATAATTGTACTAATGATGCCACAGGCAATCTCAAACGGAATTGATCTTCTGAACCATGTTAAAACAGATGTCCATGCATATTATGATGAAGAACGTATCAGTCAGGTGCTTACTAATCTAATTAAAAATGCATTTAGGGCTACAACAAAAAATGGTAAAGTAGAGATATCAGTTGAAGAACTATCTGATGAAGTCAAGGTCTCAGTTAAGGATAATGGTATTGGATTGCCAAAGGACGCTCTTGATAAAATATTTAGAAAATTCTATCAGGTAGATACGTCCTCAACTAGAGAAAAGGGTGGCAGCGGTCTTGGGCTTTCAATCTGTAAGGGAATAATTGAAACACATGATGGTAAAATATGGGTAGAAAGTGAACTGGGTAAAGGTGCCACATTTTCCTTCATCCTTCCAAAAATTAAATCAAATTCCTCCCCCTAGCATAAATAAATAGTTGGGAAGAACCAAACTGTTCTATAATGGAATTGTATGATTTTGCTGAAAAGTCAATGCAGTTTGCAATGGATTGTGGTGCCCAATATTGTGATGTTAGGTATGAAGCAGTACAAAGTGATGGATTTCTTTTAGAAAATGGTGAGATTGAACATTTTACATCTTCAAGGGACTCTGGAATGGGAATTAGAGTGCTTGCTAATGGGGCATGGGGATTTTTTTCCATTTCTAATCCAAAGTCACTAGATGAGATAAAAAATGCCACACTAGATGCAGTAAAAAGTGCATTACATTATTCTACAAATAAAAAACAAAAGGTAAAACTTGCAGAGTGTCATGTATATGTAGATGAGATAAATTTCCCAGTATCAAGAAAACCCACACTAGAGGAGCTGACAAAAATTGGTTTTGAGTGTGATGGAATAATACATAGTAAAAAAAGAATTCACAAATCTTCCATATCAATGGAGCATGATACTATTTCAAAATATTTTGTAAACAGTGATGGCGCAAAAATAACTCAAAGATTCGAGGATACAATAGCCAATGTTACCGCAACTGCACATGAATCTGGCCTGACAGAATCTGTTAATGCTACAGAAGGGGGCAGGGGAGGATTGGAGATGATACTAGATAAAAATAACATCATGAATACATCTGAATTTGTAGCACAAAAGGCATCAGAGCTTTTAGATGCTAAAACTGCTAAAGAAGATAAAGCAACTGTTGTAATGAATCCTGATTTTGTTGCACTACTCTCGCATGAAATTCTAGGTCATCCTTCAGAGGCAGATAGAGTACTTGGAAAGGAAATGGCTTGGGCGGGGGGTGCTTGGTGGGCAGGAAAGCTAGGAGAAAAAATTGGTTCTGAGAAATTAAATGTAATAGATGATCCTACACTGCCTAGTCTTGGATATTACAAATATGATGATGAGGGAGTTTTTGCAAAACCAAAATCACTGATAGAAAATGGCATTCTAATAAATCACATGCAAAGCAGAGAAACTGCATCTATTTTCAATACAGAGCCAAATTCCGGAATGCGAGCTACAGGCTATGGGTTTATGCCGTTAATTAGAATGGCATGTACGGCAATAAAGGGAGGAGATTGGGATCCTCAAGAAATGATAAAAGAAGTAAAAAATGGCTATCTTATTTCTAACATGAAAGTTCCATCTATTGATATGATGAGATACAACTGGAGCATATCGTGCCAGTTTGCACAAAAGATAGAGAATGGCGAATTAGGAGAATTACTTAGGGATGTGATTGTTATGGGAATTGCACCTGATTTTTTCAATTCTATTGATGCATGTGGAAAAGATTTCACAATAAGACCAATTACAAATTGCGGTAAGGGCGATCCTATGCAAATTATGCGAATGGGTAATGGTGGGCCACATGTGAGAGGAATTGCTACAGTAAAAAGTGTGGGAACATAATGTCAGATTTGATGGATGCATTACGATTACAAGTAATATCATGTACAAAATGTAATCTTTCAAAATCAAGAACTAATGCTGTTGCAGGAAAAGGAAATTACAATGCAGAAATAATGTTCATAGGGGAAGCACCAGGAAGAAACGAGGATCTAAAGGGCGAGCCATTTGTGGGTGCTGCAGGAAAAATTCTATCAGAAGCATTAGAGTATGCTGGTCTATCAAGAGATGATGTTTTTATAACAAATGTTGTAAAATGCAGGCCACCAAACAACAGAGTACCACTAGAAGAAGAAAGAGATTCCTGTCACCAATACCTATCTGGAGAGCTTGATATCATTAAACCCAAAATTATCTGTATATTGGGAAATACTGCATATGCTTCTATCTTGGGTGGTGACTCTATCACAAAGAACAGGGGTAGAATAATAAAAAAAAATAACCAGTTGTATTTTCTTAGTGTACATCCAGCAGCGGTAATATACACCCCAACTCTTGGACAGGTCTTAAAAGATGACATTAAAACACTGGTAGAAACACTTGAGAAAATGAAAAAAGGAATCAAAGTAGAGACTATACCATGAGAATTATCTCACGGTCATTTTATGATAGAGATACAGTTGATGTTGCACAAGATTTGATAGGCAAACTGCTTGTACGAAGAATTGGACAAAAAATAATCTCTGGCATGATAGTTGAGACAGAAGCATATGGATACAAAGATGATGCAGCTAGTCATTCTTTTGTAGGTATGACAGAAAGAAACAAGGCAATGTTTGGGCAGGTAGGAAAGGCATATGTCTATTTCACATATGGCATGCATTATTGTGTAAACGTGGTTGCAAAAAATAATGATTTTGGAGCAGGCGCTGTTCTTTTTCGTGCACTAGAACCAATAGAGGGAATTGATTTTATGATAAAACAACGAAAAACCACAATCTCAAACCTTGCAAACGGTCCTGCAAAACTCACACAGGCATTACAAATAACAAAAAAGCAATATGGCGAGGATTTGACAAAACGTTCTGGTTTATTTGTTATTGAAGGAAAGGAAATAAAAAAATCTGAAATTAAGGCAAGGCCAAGAATTGGAATTAAAAAAGCAACTGATAAACTTTGGAATTTTAGTTTATAGTTTTCAATTTTAAGATGCCGCAGGTCTTGCTTGTAGCAATAAGGTCAAGTCCATTGTTTTACCCAGTCTGTTTATTGTTAAAACTACTTTGTCTCCAACAGATTTCTGATCATCCACATAGGAGATAACATCATAGATTGTTTTAATTGGGTGCCCATCAACTGCAGTGATTATGTCTCCTCCATGAGGAATGTTGTTATTATCCAAAGTAGCAGGTACCAGTCCTGCCTTGAATGCAGGCCCATCTTTTACAACTTGATCAACAATTACACCCTTGTAATTTCTGGCCAATCCATTTGCTAATGCAACATCTGGATTCATGCTAGTTCCAGCTATGCCAAGCCATGGATGTGCATATGTTCCGTTTTTGATTAATTGTGGAACCACTCGCTGAATTGAATTAGATGGAATGGCAAATCCAACTCCAGAAAATTCACCTGTGTTTGTATTAATGGCAGTATTCATCCCAATTATCTCACCTTGGGTGTTTAGCAATGGCCCTCCTGAATTGCCAGGATTGATGGGAGCATCTACTTGAATTACATCAGGTATGTTAAATCCCAAGTTTTCATTTGGTAAGAGGCGACCAACCTGACTGATTATTCCATGTGTCATTGTATCACTCAGACCAAATGGATTGCCTATTGCAATTACTTGCTGGCCCACCTCAAGTTGTGATGAATCTCCAAATATTAGAGGCGTGATATTTTCATCTGAAAAATTATCAATTATTTGTATAACTGCAATGTCATTATCAGGATCAGTTCCTACTACTTTGGCAGTATAGGTATTTCCATCAACAAAAGTGACATTTACAGTTTTTGATCCTTCTACTACATGATTGTTTGTAATAATGCGTCCTTCTTTATCATATACAAATCCAGAACCAAGTCTAGTGGATTGACTTTGAAGCGGCATTCCGTTTATGATTACATTGTTGTCTACAGTTGAGACCTTGCTTGTTATCTGGACAACAGAATTTTCTACTTTTTTAAATATTGATGTAAGATCTGATTGTCCAGTTGATGTCTGATCTGATGAACCGGGAGGACCAGGAGGGCCCTGTGGACCTTGTATGCCTTGTGGACCAGGTGGACCTTGGGGACCAGGTGCTATTGCAAGAGAATTTTTCGTAAGGGGATTACCATTAGTAGATTGAATTGTAACTATGGCTGCAAGAATTATTACTGCAGTTATAAGAATAACCTCTGTCCTTTTCGTTTCTTGTCACCGAAGTAAAATATTTTAAAAGTAATAGATATTCTTTACGAATCATTGTTCTTCAATGAACCTTAGTTACCTAAATATACACAAGCATAGATTATTTATCAGTGCGAAAACATCAAAAAAACAATAATAAAAATAAATTCTTTACTAGAGGCACAATTATTGGTATTGCAGTTATTGCAGCAGCGGCATCAATTGGCGGATATTTTTCCTTGGGTACTCTGATTCCAGTTAATGGAACAACTCCAGTTTTTGCACCTCCTACTAATATTTACATTCTGGCTACACATGATAGTCAGAATGGTTATTATTTTGAAGAGCAATCAACCAGGCAAGGCAAAAAAACTCTGGCATCAGGCGCAATAGACGCATCAATTCATGTAATTAAGGGACAATTAGTGGCTCTTCACGTAATCAATGAGGATAAAGAGACTGGAACACAACATGATCTAAACATAGATGAATTCAACGTACATACTAAAAAATTGAATTATTTCCAAGCACAGACAATCAATTTCATTGCCGATAAAGCTGGCACGTTCAAGTATTATTCTACAATTCATCCTGAAATGAAAAGTAACCTGATAGTAGATTCTGGATAATTAAATAAAACAAATTCTAGAAATTAATAGCCACGGCCAAATATTGCCATCTCTTTGCTAGGTTTCTTACATATTATACATGGTGCATCTGATTTTTTACTATCAAAAGGAAGCACACGAATGTCTGCACCTGTTGTTTCCTCTATTTTTTCTTCACATTTTTGATCACCACACCAAGGAGAACTCAAAAACAAACCCTTTTCTAATTCTAATTTAAATTTCTCAAAATCTATTACTACTCTAGTTTTTTCAGCCAAGAGGTTCTTTGCTTTTTCAAAGAGACTCTGATGTATCTCGTTTAGTGTTGATTCGATACCAGTCTCAATATCGCCAAAAGAAATATCAGTCTTTTTTTGATTGTCTCGTCTTACTAGTACCATCTTACCTTTTGCTAGATCTTTTGGCCCAATCTCTATTCTTAAAGGAACACCCTTCATCTCCCAATCATGAAATTTGTAGCCAGGTGTAAATTCATCTCTTGTATCAATGTGAACTCTAATTTTCTTTTTTGATAATATTTCCTCTACTTCTTTTGATTTTTTAATAATCTGCTCTTTATCAGACTCTGAATAATAAATTGGAACAATTACTGCTTGAATTGGTGCCACTTGAGGGGGCAAAACCAAGCCTTTGTCATCTCCATGAACCATTATCAAGGCTCCTATCAATCGCCAAGAAACACCCCATGATGTCTGCCATGCAAATTTTTCCACATTTTCTTTATCTAAGAATTTGACATCGAACGGTTTTGAGAAATTCTGCCCTAGAAAATGAGACGTTCCCATTTGGAGAGCCTTGCCATCTGGCATTATTGCTTCCATGGTTGTGGTATAGACTGCACCTACAAATTTTTCTTTCTCAGTTTTTTTACCAGTAATTACTGGTATGGCCAATTCCTCTTCCACTGTTTTTTTGTATAATTCAAGTATTAGCATTACCTCTTGTTCAGCTTCCTCTTTTGTTGCATGCACAGTATGTCCCTCTTGCCATAAGAATTCTGATGTTCTAAGGAAAGGTTTTGTTGATTTTATTTCTGCACGTAGTGCGGTGTTCCAAAAATTAATCTTCAATGGTAGATCTCTCCAACTTTTTATCCATTTAGAATACATGGAATATGCCAGAGTCTCAGAAGTTGGTCTTAATGCAAGCTTGTCTCCCAACTCTGAATTTCCAGAATGGGTTACCCAAAAAACTTCTGGATTAAATCCTGCAAAATGTTTTGATTCTTTACTAAGAAGTGATTCTGGAATTAAAACTGGCAAAAAACCATTCTGGTGACCAGTCTTTTTTAGTTTTTCATCAAGTGAATTTTTTAGCGACTCCCAAATTGAGTATCCATATGGTCTGAGCACGATTAGGCCCTTGACAGGAGCATAATCTGCAAGCTCTGCCTTGATTACAACCTGTGTGTACCATTCACTAAAATTTTCATTTTTTTTGGCTGTTATACCTATCTCTTTACTCAATTTACATCAATTTGGGATATGTACTAATGAGCTTTCTGGTCTTTAGAGTGGGTCGCCTTTACAAAGTACTTTTCCTGTTATTCTACTTTGAAAGTTTGGGCAAACAAAACATTGGACAAATCCAATCTCTGATTTAAGAACTGGGCAATCTACGGCTTCTTCTTTCATTCGCTTGAGCATTTTTGGGCTGACACCTTTTAATTTCAATTTGCCCTTGTCATCCATCATGCCTGAAGCTTTCAACTCATCTTTGATCTTATCTGAAAGCTTGTATGGCGCAGTGGCTACCTTGATAGTGACTTCATATTTGTGTGGAAGCTCGCCCATGATGTTCATCAGAAATTGCGAAATATATTGCTAGTGGTTTTATCAAAAATCCGATCTATCAAAACTTAATATAATCTAGATTTGTGTTGTCAAACTGAAACTAGTTGCTAGCGATTTTTGACGTTGAGGGTGTTTTGCTTGATGCAGAATTTCTTCCAATACTTGCTGAAAAAATAAACAAGCAAGATGAAATTTGGGAGATTACACGAAAGGGTATTGAGGGTGTCATAGATTGGGAAGAAGGTCTCAAAACCAGAATTAATGCACTAAAGGGTATAGACTATAAAACATGCAAAGAGATTGCTGATTCTCTACCAATTATGACTGGTGCAAAAGAAATTTGTCGTGCACTAAAGGCGGCTGGATGGAAGTTACTTGCAGTATCTGGAGGATTTACAATAATGACAGACAGACTCAAAAAAGAATTAGGACTTGATTATGTTTTTTCAAACGAACTTGTTTTCAAAGATGGAAAATTAGATGACGTTATAATTCACGTGGATTCTGACAAGGCAAAATCTGCTATAATAAAAGTAAATGAATGGAAGGAAAAAAAGGAAAACATTGTTGTAGTAGTTGATGGTGCAAATGATATCAAACTTTTCAATATCTGTGGTCTTGGTGTGGCATTTAGGGCACAGGATGTTGTGAAAGACTTGGCTACTGTAACTCTTGAGGAAAAGGATCTCTCATTGTTGATTGATATCATTAACAAACATTATGGAATGAATCTTGAATTACAAACTGTTGCGTAATTAGATATTATTTTAAATCCACAGGCAATAGAATTTACAAATGTCATTAGAAATAATCCCAGTTAAGATTGATAAAGAAATAGAGCAAGATGATGACATTTCTGAATTGGTATTGTCCACATCAAAACCAGAAATTAAAGACGGTGATATTCTAATCGTAACACAAAAAATAATATCTAAACAGGAAGGACGTATGGTACAACTATCCACAATAACTCCATCTCTTCTTGCAACAGGTATTGGCAGTGAATATGGAAAAAATCCACAGGTTATACAAAAAATACTTGATGAATCAAAACGTATAGTGAGATTAAAGGACGGTATAATAATATCTGAAACCATTCATGGATTTGTATGTGCTAATGCTGGAGTTGACGAAAGCAATGTCAAGCAGGGATATGTTACACTATTACCAAAAGATGCAAACGCATCTGCACAAAAATTAAGAGAGTCAATAATGAAAAAAACAGGAAAGAATGTTGCCATAATAATATCAGATACATTTGGCAGACCATTTAGAATGGGTCAAACAAACTGTGCTATTGGATTTGCTGGTATTTCGGCAATTGCTGATTATATTGGAACAAAAGATAGTTTTGGTCGGATTTTACATGTTACTGAAATTGCAATTATTGATGAGATATGTTCTGCATCAGAACTAGTTATGGGCAAATCTCTCAATACTCCTATTAGTATTGTAAGAAATTACAAATTTAGTGATTCAAAAAGTGATATGAAGGATCTGCTTAGGCCAAAAAATGAAGATCTCTTTAGGTAAACCATATTCACAATTATTGAAATAAAGAATATATTCTAAAGTAAGCAGTACGAATAGACGTTGAGTATTTTAAAAGTAGAGCTACATTGTCACAACGAGTTTTCTAATTTTCAACTTGGCATAAAAGAAACCCCATATGATTGCGGGATTAGTGTCTCTGAACAATTAGAACAGGCACATAAGATTGGATTGGATGCCTTTTTTATCACAAATCATAATACTTTGGATGGATTTTCTTCCTTGCTTGAATATAAGGAAAATCATGAAAAATTCAAGAATCTCAAGGTCTATCCAGCAGAAGAGATTACCACTGATGCTGGAATACATGTTGTTGCATATGGACTTTCTAAAACAATAAAATCTGGACAGACCTTGGATGAAATACTTGATGCGATTAAATCACAAGGAGCCATCTCATGTGCGCCTCATCCATTTGCTCTAAGTAATGGTTTACGCGAACAAGCAATACTGTGTGATCTAATTGAAGTCTTTAACAGTAATAATGTTGATAGGTATTCAAATCTACGTGCGTCATATTTTGCCAAAAGTAACAACATGATTGAAGTGGCAGGAAGTGATTCTCATGTTGTATCCACACTAGGAAGGTGTGTTAATTTGATTGACTCTGAAAATACATTAGATGATATGTTGTATGCAATGCGTAAAGGAAAAATCTCTATTGGGAAAACAGGTTATGTTACAAGTAAGGAAATGATAGAGCATGCAAAATATAAAATTGAAAATTCAAAAGATGACATTATAAAATATTTTCAGCAAACACATCCACATCTGACAGGACTTTGTATTTTTTTAATTAGAACGTTTGAATCCAATCCAAACAGTCTGATGTGGACAGCTGTGTATAAAATTGCAGTACATCTGACAACAAAACTATCTAACAAAATAAATTTCAAAAATCATGATCATACAATTTTATATGAACGTAATTTGAGAGCAATACTGCCCATGATCCTCACTTGAGAAAACATTTTCTGTATACAAGAATAGATTTTAATATCACATTGCGGTCATTTTAAATTATAAGGTGAAATAAATGTCAGAATTAGGACCAGCTAAGACAATTGATGTACGTGGATTGTTTTGCCCAGAACCTGTATTTAGAACAAAAATAGAAATTGAAAGAATGACAGTAGGAAACGTTCTAAAAGTGATTGCAGATGATCCTGCATCTGAAGAAGATATATCAAGATGGGTAAATAGAAACGGCCATCAGCTTTTAGAATTAAAAAAGAATGACAAAGATCTAGAGTTCACCATAAAAAAGGTGAAGTAATACTTGGCAACAAAAGTGGTAAATGATTCTGAAACCTTACAGAAAATTGGAAATACACCCCTTATAAAATTAAATTCTCTTTCTTCAGGCAATGTAATTTCTTATGCAAAATTAGAATCACATAATCCATTTGGTTCTGTAAAAGACAGGGCTGCCTATTGGATGATAAAAGATGGGGAGGAGCGTGGAATTTTAAAAAAGAATGAAAGTATCATTATAGAACCCACATCTGGCAATACTGGAATTGCACTAACTGGCATAGCTAATCTGTTAGGCTACAAAGTCGAGATAGTAATTCCTGAGAAAGCAAGTGAAGAAACAAAGAAAATAATTGAATCACTAGGTGCAAAGTTATTCCAAACAAGTGACGATTTATGTCCAAAGGTTGGTGCTGGCACAGATCAAAGCATAGCACTTGCAAGAGCGATATCCTCTGCAAGACCAGATATCTATTACATGCCTAATCAATATGAAAATGAAGCAAATTTCATGGGTCATTACAAAGGAACTGGACCTGAAATTTGGAAGCAGACAGAAAGAGAGGTAACTCACTTTTTGACAGGTGTCGGTACTGGAGGTACCATAACTGGAATTTCGGCTTATCTAAAAGAACAAAATCCAGAAATTAAGACAATTGCGGTTCAGCCTCAGCAAAATCACTTGATTCAAGGGCTACGTAACTTTGTAGAATCAGACAAACCGGTTTTATTCAAAAAACGTGAAAACCTAGTGGATGACTGGATGACAATAACTAATGAAGAAGCTTTTGCAGCAGTAGTAAAATTATTTGAAAAAGAAAAACTTGTAGTGGGCCCATCTTCAGGTGCGGTTTATGCTGCAATGGAAAAACTTTCATTAGATAAAGGATGTGTAGTTGGAATATTTGCAGATGATGGTCGCAAATTCAAAAGCTTGTATATTCAACAAAGAGTGTTTACAGAGGAACAATTTGACAAGGCACTAAAAGAAGCAGTGCATTTGTCTGCTGCATCTTACATGTAATTATTTTTTATTTTCAGAAAGATACTTGTCTACATCAATTGCAGCCATGCAACCAAATCCTGCTGCAGTAACTGCTTGTCTATATCTGTGATCATGCACATCTCCAGCTGCAAAGACTCCAATTACACTAGTCTTGGTATTATCCTTTAGAACAATGTATCCCTGTTCATCAAGCTCAATTTGACCTTTGAATAACTTAGTATTTGGTTCATGCCCTATTGCAACAAAGAGTGCGCCAACACTTAATGTCTGTTTTTCATTAGTCACTACATCCTTGATGATTATCTGATTTACTTTATCATTCCCGGAAATCTCTTCTATGACTTTGTTCCAGTAGAACTTTATTTTCTGATTGTTAAATGCCCTCTCCTGCATGATCTTGCTTGCTCTGAGACTATCTTTTCTATGAACTAGATGAACCAATTTGCCAAATTTAGTTAAAAATGTAGCCTCTTCCACCGCTGAATCTCCTCCGCCAACAACTACAATGTCTTGATTTTTAAAGAATGGTCCATCACAAGTGGCACAGTATGAAACGCCTTTTGCACTAAATTCTTGCTCCCCTTTTACACCAATTTTTCTTGGACTTGCACCTGTGCAGATTATTACCGCATCTGCTTCATATTCTTCTGAATAAGTGAGAACCTTGAATGGTTTGTGTCTAAAATCCACATTGACTACTTCGTCATCTATAATGGTAGTTCCCATTCTTTCAGCTTGTTTTTTCATCTCTATCATAAGCTCTGGACCAAATATTCCGTCTGAAAATCCTGGATAATTCTCAACTTCTGTTGTAAGCATTAACTGACCTCCTGGCAATACTCCTGATATTATCAGCGTATCACGTTTTGCACGTGATGTGTATATTGAAGCAGTGTATCCCGCTGGACCTGCACCAATTATGATCACATCATATTTTCTCCTTGTTTCAGGTTTTTTGGACTCTGCCTTGATTTCAGCTTGCACTGATCAAATTGATTTGAGATTCATATTTAAATTAAATCCTGCAAAGTGTGAATAATCATTATGATGTATTTCAATAAACTAGTATATCTTCAATTTCGATGGATAAACAATTTATCATGTCAGATATATCGTAATGAAGACCATAGAACTCCAACGGGATGATGTTAATTATGGCAATCCTTTGACCTTTGGAGACGCTTGGTCACTGTTTTAAATAATTGATAATGCCGTCTAGAATTTTTTGATGTTTGCTGCAAAGCTTGTTAGATATTGTCTGTGAATGTAACAGGTCCTCTTGCCAATGTGCATTGTACAGTTTACAGTCTTTTGATTCACAAAATGGATGACCAGTTAAATAATAAAATAATGCTTGCATTGCATATCCCTTGATTATCTCGCTTAATTTTACATCGTGATACTCTAGATATTTTCCTTTGAATTGATCTTTCAAAACATCCAAGTTAAGTCCCTGTGAGATGTTTTCAAACATTTTTAGATAATATTCACGAGGTTTTGCAGGAGCTTCAATCATTCCTGTAGTGGATATGATTGCTGGATTTGAACAAATTACTGCTCTTCCATGGTATCTGTAATCGTCATAGTCATATGTGCAGGTAAGCTTGTCTGTACAAATCAGATGAAACATGTCTGACTGTGATTCTGATTGAGGTATTGCGTTGGCTATGATTTGCTTGAATTCAAATCCGTCATACATTACAATATTACTTACGTTTGTAAAATTCATAAATGAATTCTCTTCAAAGGTAATTTCCTCCTGTGTTGGAACATGTTTCTCAAAAGGAATTAATGGATTAAAAATTCTTGATGCAGATAGATCATGTGCAATTTTTCTAGTTGGATCTTTGAAGAACTCAAAAAACCTATCTCTTATTTCTACTCTAACACAAAATTTCTCTTTGATAAATTCTCCTAGCTCATCTATCTTAATTTCTGGTACCGAAGGTTCATCGTATAAGAAAACTTTGGAGAGTTTCAACAAACCAATTAAGAATTACTTGAATATAGTTTATCTTCTTAATTCTTTCATTTTTGCAGCTGTTACTTCAGCTGCTTTCTTGCCTGAAAGTAACATAGAGCCATAGGTTGGTCCCATTCTTGGTATGCCATAAGTTTCAGTTACTGACATGCCTGCAACAACAAGACCAGGAAAAACCTCGCCTGTCTTGTGAACTACTCTATTTTCACCGTCATCAACCCACATAGGATCCATACCTTTCCATTCCACAAGCTTTCTATCAACTAGTCTTTTTACAGCTACAGAATCATGACCAGAAGCATCGATTACCATTTTTGATTCTAATGCAATTGGATCTACACATGTAATATTTCTTGGAAGTGCAGATACAGGCATCCAATTAACTACTACTCCTCCGACTCTACCATTCTTTAAAACTAGATCATCGAATTTTGTTAAATTTAAGAATTTGACTCCTGCATCACATGCAGCTGCAATAAGTTTTGAAACAGCATGAGGACCAGGCGTGAGATATAGTCCTTCTGATACCTTTTTGTAAGGAATGCCAAGTTCGTCCCATATCTTTTGGGCAGGAGCTCTAACCGTAACTGGGTTCATCATATATCCACCAAGCCAGTATCCTCCTCCTAGGTAGTTGTTTTGTTCAATGACCAATACTCTGAATCCCATGGTTGCAAGCTCTTTGCTTGCTGTGAGACCTGCAGGCCCTGCACCGATTATTATTACATCAGAATCTGCTCTGTCAATTAATACTGAATGAAATTCATTTGCGATTGCCCTAGTAATTTCCAATTCTTTAACATCGGCAAAAATTTTTGGTGCTTCATCAGAATGAGTAACCTGTTGCATAGAAAATTATCCCTTACCAAGTACATTAATAGTTTGCTCAGTTGGTAAATGCATCTTCAAATGCTTTTATTGATTCCCTGATTTTGACTTTTTTTAATGGATTCTTAAATGCATATGCAGAAATTATTTCTGATTTGCCTAGATCTTTTTTAGAAATGGATATTTTTGCAGCCCTAATTGAATCAAGTATGACATTACATCCATTTGTACTATCGTTAGTTTTAAGAGACAAATCCATCTCAATTGTTGAACCCAAAAAACCCTTTGCCTCCATCCAATAGTAGCTTACTCGAGAGTTCCCCAACTGTTCAGCATATTCAGTGGTTCCTGCTGTGGATCTGAATGGATATGGAACTTCAATTGATATTGAATCTGTTTTTATTTTTCTTTTTTTCTCTCTTAATTCTTCAGCCATGGTATTTTGTGTATCCTTATTTCCTCCTACATCAAGTTGATATGCCTTTTCTATTTTGATTCCACGATGTGTAATGAATTCCATCATGCCTCGATGAAATGCAGTACCGCCAAATTGACTCATCAAATCATCACCAAGTATCATTAATCCCTTTGATGTAAATGCAGAGCGCATCTGTTCAGTTACAGTTTTTGAAGCAGTAGCGTTAAAAAAGGAGCACCCTGCATCCAAGGCTGCCTTTGCATATTTTTCTCCACTTTTATCCATGCCTGAAGAAATTAAATTGATCAAGAAATCTGGATTTGTTTTCTTTAAGGAATTAACTATATCTTCATATCTTGCAGATTTTGGTCCGCCCATTTGAGCAAAATTATGTGACATGGCATCTTCTGAAATTCCTGGTTGTATTATTAAATCTGAATCAACTTTGTAATCTGATACAACACTATTAACTTTTTTTCCTACCTTGGATGGATCAATATCGTAAATGCCTGTAACTACCACATCAGTTATGCCAAAACCTGCAAGCTTTGGATGCCAAAGACCTTCAGTTGAACTTTTGTAAAATTGTAATCCTTTGATTAGAGTTGAGGCAACACTCCCAAATCCTGCTATTGCTATTTTGATTTGGTCAGACACGTGACTTTTTCTTGTCGGTGAACATTTAACTCTTTTCTAGACATTTGATCTATCTTTGAATGAATGATTTTTTTTGAATTCAAATAAACTCAAAAACCCATGTCTGAAATGTGCAATTTTGTGTCACAAAATTACAATGTCAGGCTAAAATTCCCATATTATAAAATTTATATTCAATCCACCGCGAAATTATGTATACTTGAGTAAGACCAGCCTGAGCCAATCTAGAGGAGATAATTTGCCCAAACCAAAGATAAACTGGGGTAAGCTAGAGGAGGCTGAAAAATTTGCAGAAATGGTAAAGCTCTTCAGACGTGGAAAAATTAACCGTGATGATTTTAGACGTTTTAGATTACAACATGGTGCATATGGCAGCCGAATGACTGATGATTACAGCATGGTGAGAGTTAAAGTACCTGCAGGAGAAATTTATCCTGAACAATTAGAAAGACTTGCTCTGCTAAGTGAGGGATTTTCAATAGGCAGTGCGCATGTTTCTACAAGACAAAACTTTCAACTTCACTGGATTGCATTAGAAGATGTATCAGAAGTAATGCGTGGTCTTGCTGAAATTGGAATGACATCAAGGGAGGCATGTGGAAATTCGGTAAGAAATGTAATGTGCAGTCCTCTTGCTGGTGTTTGCACACAAGAAGTTTTTGATCCTACTCCTTACGCACTTGCTACTGCAAGATTTCTTTTGCGAAATCCAATGAATCAATCTCTTCCACGAAAATTTAAGCTTAATTTTACATGTTGTGAAAAACACGGAATGGCAAGGATAGTGGATATTGGTTTGATTCCTCAAAAAATTGATGCTGACGGCAAAACGCATAATGGATTTAAAATATTTCTTGGCGGAGGACTGGGAGCACAATCATTTGTAGGTCATCAACTTGAGGAATTTACTTCCGAGGAAGATTTGTTGTATACAATTATCTCAGTTATCAGAGTTTATGACAGGATGGGAAATCGAGAAAATATGGCAAGAAACAGAATGAGATATCTTGTTAATGAATTGGGCTGGGAAAAATTCCAAAACATTGTACTAAAAGAAAGGGCGATGGTAAGGGTAACCCAATCAGTTGTGGTAAAACTTGACCTAGACAAGATCCCAGAGGTTCTTGGTAAAATGAGCATAAGTTCAGATACTCCAGCTAAACCTGAAGGATTTTCAAGATGGGTTAAAAGTAATGTGATAAGTCAAAAACAAAATGGCTACAGTTCAGTATTTCTAACTTTAGAATCTGGCGACGTAACTTCTAATCAATTAAGAGCAATGGCAGAAATTGCAAGAGAATTTTCTGCAGAAGGACGAGCACGAACTGGATTCTTACAAGATATGGTGTTTAGATGGGTAAAAGACGAGGATCTTCCAAAACTTTATTCAAAATTATTAGAAGTTGGTCTTGCAAATCCAGGTGCATTAACTATGGCATCTGTAATTGGATGCTCTGGAACCACATCATGTAATCTGGCATTAACAAATTCACACAGAATTGCAAAAGAAATTCAAAGAAAATTCCTTGAACTAAAATTAGATGTTGATGATGATTTACGTGATGCTACAATCAAGATAAGTGGCTGCCCTAACTCTTGTGGACAACATGAGATTGCTACAATTGGGTTTTATGGTGGAGGTGGAAGGATGGGTAAAGAGATGTATCCACTGTATACCATGTCTCTTGGCGGTAGATCCGATGAACAAGCAATGTTAGGTTTGATATGCATGAAAATTCCTGCAAAAAGAGTAATTCCAGTAATTCTAAAAATAATTGAGATTTTTAAATCAGATAAAAAAAATGGTGAAACACTAGACTCTTGGATACATAGAGTCATAGACAATAACGGCGATAATGGCGTGAAATCTTTTAATGATATCAAGGAAATTTTAAAACCTGTTGTGGCTGCCCCGACCATTGAAGAGGAAAAGGATTTTTACGTCGATTATGGAAACGACGTAAGTTATCATGCAAGAACTGGAAAGGGCGAATGTGCTGCTTGAGTAAAGAAAAGATCATGCGCCCAACAATTGATGCAGATGCACTACGATCTGAAATTAGGGACAAGAGTGTACGAGTCCTTGATATTAGAAAAGAAGAGGATTACAAACAAAGTCACATCCCTGATGCGGTAAATCTTCCTTTGGCAAATCTACTTGCAGATGACAGTCCTGAAAAGGTCTTGCAATACGTGCAATCTTTTGGAATCTCTGATGAAACACCAGTTGTCGTTTATGATGATACTTTTGGGGCACTCGCATCAAGAGTTGCCTGGACTTTGCAGTACATTGGTCATGAAGATGTCTCACTTTTGGATATCACTTTTGGTACTTGGAAGAAGATGGGTCTTGAGACAAACACAGAAAAAATATCATTTGACAAAAAAAATCATTCATTAAAACTTAGACCTGAAATTCTTGCAACAGTAGATTATTTGGCACCTGCCAAGGAAAAAGGCGCAGTACTAATTGATAACCGCGAAAGATTGAACTTTCTTGAAAACCATATTCCTGGAGCAATGAACATACCATACCGAATGTTAGCTTCACCTGATAACATACTAAGACCAAAAGAAGAATTAAAACGTCTAATTCAAAATAGGAATATTGCACCTGATGCCGAAGTAATCACATATTGTGGAAGTGTAGGAACTCTTTCCGGACTAGGGTATTATGCACTCAAATCAATAGGGATGGAAAATGTAAAGCTCTATGTTCGTTCATT
This sequence comes from Nitrosopumilaceae archaeon, assembly GCA_035631875.1. NCBI lineage: Archaea > Thermoproteati > Nitrososphaerota > Nitrososphaeria > Nitrosopumilales > Nitrosopumilaceae > Nitrosopumilaceae archaeon. The sequence goes on from DASQHX010000013.1 coordinate 69,378, forward strand.
TAAGGAGTGGAAATCTCTTGAAAAGCCAATAGAACGACAAAATGATGCAAATTACTGGGATCTTTCCGCTGAATAATTATCTAATTTTGTGCAACTTCACTTCGAAGTTTTTTTGTAACAGCTGTCTCGATACTGTCAAAAAGATCTAGCATCTTCTTTTTGTTTGCTTCAAGAAATTCATAACCCTTATCGCTTAATCTTATTTTGTATAATCGTATCTCTCTGTGTTCCTCAAAAAAATGTTCAATCATCTGAGGACCTTTCTTTGCAGGATCAATGAACACTTCGAGATTTGCAATTAATTCTTTTACATCGCCTTTTTCTATTGATATTTTTACAGCTTGTATTGCTTCGCTCATCTCTTTGAGTTGTTGAATTAGTATGGGGCTCTTTTTCTTTGTATTGAGTAGTCCTTTCTTTTCCACTCCTATTTTTTCTGCCAACTCGGGTACAATTTCATACTCATCTATTTTTTGGAATCCCATGTTTTTTTCACTTTTTACAATCAATCCTTTTTCCATTAATTTTCTTGCAGCATCTTCTACCTCTGATTTTCCCATCATTGTAGTCCAGACAATTTGGCCTACTTTGTGATAACCTTGTCTTATAGATTCTAAAACAACAACCTCCACTATTCGTCTAAATCCTTCATCTGCGTTGACATTCTCAAAGTCTTTATCCCTGACAGCCTTCTTTGCATTTTTTACATCGATTTCAACAGAACGCTTGAGTGCATCAAGTGATTCAGGTATGTGATTTAAAAGAGATTGATAACATCCCTTGTTATACCATGCCATCCCATCTGTGGGATCTGAGTCAATTGCCTTTTCAACACATTCCAAAGCCTTTTCATAGTTTTTTTGTTTGTAAAAAATCAATCCCTTTAGGTTCCAAGCATCTGCATTTGTGACGTCAATCTGATGTACCTTGTTGTATGCTTCCATTGCTCTGGAATAATCATCCATATGAAAACGTGCATATCCTAATTTTAGTAGGGAATCTACATGCCCTGGATCAATTCTAAGTGCATCTTCAAAAGCAAGTACAGCATCCTCCATTCTTTCATCAGCCATAAGGGAGACTCCTTTTTTGAAGAGCTTGTTTCTAGAATAATCCGGATCAGTTAACTTGGATTCTTTAGAGTTCTCACTAGGTTCAATATTATATTCTTCCGTAGAATCTGTCTTTGGTTCCTTCGGCTTGTCTTTGAATAACTTCCTCAAGGATAATGTAAATAGGCGTTTTTGCCAGATAAATACTATTCCGGGGTATCTTGCTGTTGATTTTTCTTGATTTCATTCGTAAACGGTCTTTATATCGCATGGAAAATACAAAAATACTCAATGATTACACCTAGGATATGTCAGACGCAGGAAGAACGCTAGAGATCACAGGGATCTCTCCATTTAGACTTTCATCTGGTGTCTTTGAAGTTCAAATTGCAATTTGTGACAGTCCACCACAAGCTGATGATATTGCAAAAAAAAGTTTTTCTTCACTGTGGAAAGACAGCTTTCATCTTAGAGTAAAAGATAGAAAATTTGACCAAGTTTTAGGAAGTGAAAGAAATCCATTACCCGAATCTGTTTTTCAACGAGGTTCTGTATGGATTGTAGTTAGTGATCAATTCTCTTCAATTCATACTGTTTTTGAAACTGAAATTTCATCTGGCTTTACAAAAAAAGATCCTGAAACTATAGAACATGAAAAACCAGAAACTAGAGAACATGTAAAACCTATAACAAGTGAACCAGCTTCACGCCCACAAGTAAGAATAGAATCTGAGCGAGTAGGGGAACGTGGTTTTCGAGGACCTACTGGTTTGCCAGGTCCACAAGGTGACAAAGGTCCACCAGGTCCGCCTGGCACTAAAGGTGATGATGGTCCTATGGGTCAAACAGGTGACAAAGGTCCACCAGGTCCGCCTGGAGACAAAGGCGAACAAGGCCCAAGAGGTCTTCCAGGAGACAAAGGTGACAAGGGTGACAAAGGCGAACAAGGACCACGTGGAGATAAAGGATTAACTGGTGACAAAGGTCCATCTGGCGACAAAGGTCTTAGAGGTGAGACTGGTCCAACTGGCGATAAAGGTGATAAAGGCGATAAAGGTGATAAAGGCGATAAAGGTCTTACCGGAGATATTGGGCCAATTGGAGAAAAAGGACCAACTGGTAATCAGGGTCCAATAGGAGATAAAGGAATTATTGGTCCACCTGGAGAACATGGTCCTAAAGGTCCGCCAGGTCCACTTGGTGACAAGGGACCTATTGGTCCGCAAGGTCCACAAGGCGACAAGGGTATAACAGGTCCACAAGGTACACTAGGTGACAAGGGTCCGCAAGGTCCGCAAGGTCCATCTGGAGAAAAAGGACTGACAGGAGTTCCTGGTCAACAAGGTGATAGAGGGCCACGCGGTTTGCCAGGTCCACCAGGCGAACAAGGTTCTAGAGGTCTTCAAGGTGCTCCAGGTGACAAGGGTCCAAAAGGTCCACAAGGTCCGCAAGGCGATAAAGGTGCACAAGGAGCACAAGGTCCTCAAGGTGAAAAAGGCCCGCAAGGGATTCAAGGATTACAAGGTGATCAAGGTCCTAGAGGACCTGAGGGTATACCAGGCGAACAAGGTCCAAGGGGTCCACAAGGTGCTCCAGGCGAACAAGGTCCAAGGGGTCCACCAGGTCCACCAGGTGATAAGGGTCCAACAGGATTTTCAGAACAAGAAAGAGCAATGCTAACAAACTTGCTTGAAATTCTTACGTCAAAGAACATGATCACAACAGAACAGCAGATAAAATTACTAAGCTACTTGTATTAGAGACTTTTAGAAATTGGAAAGATCAAAACATTTGAAAAAGAAGTAAATCTTAATGCTGATAGAAAACGATTTTGGTTAGGAGAGATTGAAAGTATAGATTCTAGAATGATGAATGAATTTATGTCTATTTCTATGACTTTTTTCACAAAATTAGGCAAATAATAATAATGTCTTTTATGTACAAATTTTAGTCATGCCTCAAAGACGCAAAGCAGATGATGAGTTAACAGCCAGTGGGAAATATTCTCGTGAGTATAACAAAAGATTTCCTGAAAAATATGAACTGCAAAAAAAGAATATGAAAGACAGATACAATAAAAATAGATTAAAAATTCAATTAGAAAAAAGAGAGAGAACCAAGAAAAAAAGACTTGAATATATTGAACTATTGGGGGGAATGTGTGCGGGTTGCGGAGAGAGGTTTAACAAACATGCCAGAATTTCAAATCTTCAATTTGATCACAAACAATATTTTACAGGTAAAACTATGCCTAAAAGCGTTCTCTATCAGATGGATGATTTAAGGAAAAATGGAGTGGACTTGAATCCATACTTCATATTACTTTGCATAGATTGTCATAGGATTATGACTGCAGTAAGAAAGCATAGGGACAAGACCATGAAAATGTTTGATTACATTTCCAAAAATAATATGTTTTAACTACTTTCCAACAAATCATAACGTACCATATTTACGTAGTTAGCTTCAGTTTTTACTCACAAGGGGGGCGTACCCTTTTTACTGATTAACGATGAACTCATCTGCTTTTTCCCTATGTACATGAAAAAGATCTGAATGTAATTATTTTTATTCACTGTTATTATGCAGTATCTTCAAATAACTGCAAGAGGATTTCTGTTTAATGAGTCAACCAAAAGAAAAGATTGATTTCAAACTCTTAGACCATGAGAGAACAGGAACTGAATATGTCTCATTTAAACTAGAAGATGGAACTATTGTCAAAGTCAAAGTGGATTTAGACAGGGTAGGAATTGCAACAAATTACAAAAATCCAGATGGTACACCGCACTATGCAATTAACACATCGGTAAAAATCACTGTGATTCCAAACGAAAGAAAATTTTCAATGGAGCCTGATTCAATAAAAGGAAAATCATCTGCCCCGCCTGGTCAGATGTTTAGTTGAGAATTATTCTAAAAATAAGCAAATTATCGCTTATGCAGCGATAATTTGTTTTAGATCAGAACTATCTTCGTCGTTTTGCTGCTTTTCTTTTGCCTGATCTTGATCGCTTTGGAGCTGATCTTCGCCTTGAGGCTGATCGCTTTGGAGCTGATCTTCTTTTAGCAGCAGATCTTTTTGGAGCTGATCTTCGCTTTGCAGCTTTTCTAGCTCGCTTTTTTGTTGCCATTGAAAAAATGTATAATTTACTTGCATTTCTATAGTTAAACTAAAATAATTTACACTAACTGATGTAATTCAACACATACATTTTTTTGTAAAATAATATTTCTGATCGCAACTTTGATCAATAAACTGATTCTGCAGATGGTCTTCTACCTTGCAACCATGATTTTTTTCCACACTGTGTACATTTGTATTGTCGTCTTCGCTTGTATGTTGGAATTTCTGGCATGAAAATAATTTCTTGTTTTGTTTTTATCATACAATATTTGCACCAACGCTCTTCATATTCTGCATCCATGTCTTAGAAAACTTGTTCACAGAATAAAGTATTTGTTTTATGTGCCTCTGTTCTTTACTATTGTTAAAACATCTTCATCTTGTAATATGTGAGTCAGACCTACTCTTTGTCCACCAAACTTGACACTTTTGCCCCATACAAGAGCATGTTTGAAATCTCTTCTCATATCTCGATGTAGTTTATTACAAATCTCTAATACAGTAGAGCCATTTCTTGTAATAAGAGGTTCTTTGAAATCTGTTTCGCCTCCCTTGGGCCTCATGTAAATTCTGATAAAATCTAATTTCTCATAAATTGCATCTTTTAGCGCAGTTATGTTGATATCGGAATCTGCAGAAATTGGTATAATTTTTGCTTTTATGTTAGATTGTAGTTCGTTTAAAAATCCTTGATTTACAAGATCTATTTTGTTCATCACTGTAAGGGACTGGACATATGTCTTGTTAGCTGAAATAAAATCTACAAGCTGTTCTGAATCAATATCTTCTCTTATCAATACCCTTCCATTGTTCATTCCATAAACTCGTAAAATATCTTTTAGTAGACTAATTGACATTTTAGTTAAAGGCACTTGTTGATTAACTGATAATCCTCCATCTGAGGTTTTTTCTACTACAATGTTTGGTGGTTTTTGATCTAGTCGTATGCCAATATTTTGAAGCTCTGTCCGAATTACTCCATCATGATATGGCTGAAAAACATCAAGAATAATTAAAACAAGGTCTGCACTTTTTGCAACTGCAAGTACTCTTTTTCCTAATCCTTTTCCAGTTGATGCACCTTTGATAATTCCAGGCAAATCCAACACCTGAATTTTTGCACCTCGAAGTTCCATCATCCCTGGAACTACGGTAGTAGTAGTAAATTGAAATGCGGCTACAGCAGATTTTGCACCAGTAAGTCTATTTAACAAAGTAGATTTTCCAACACTTGGTAATCCAATAAAAACAACAGTGGCATCACCAGTTCGTTTGATATCAAAACCAACTGAACTTCCAGATGATTTAGATTTTGATTCTTCTTGTTCACGTTTTAGCTTTGCAAGCTTTGCTTTGAGTAGTCCAACATGATGTTCAGTTGCCTTGTTAACCTGAGTCTTTGCCATCTCATCTTTTATGGCTTGAATTTTTTCTGGAACTCCCATTCTGATTCACAGTATGTTTGGGTTTACTGCATAAAATCCTTCTAATTTGCTATCAAGTTACATTATGTTGTGTTTGTGGCTAAAATTTGAGGTTATTAAAATAATGGAGAAACATGCTTCCAAAATAAACAGAGGCAAATGAGCTAAGTGTTCTTGCTATACACATAGAAATTGCAAATTTTCTAAAATCATATTTCTTTACTCCTGCAATAATTGTCACAATCTCAGTCAGTATGGGTACCAAACTTAATGCAAAAATTATGATCCAGCCATATCTGTTCAACCAGTCAAAGCTCTTGTCATAATCCTTTGTTCTTTGTGTTTTACGGAGGAGTCTGTAAATTTTTTTACCATCATACCCCACAAGATATGTCAGAATTCCGCCTCCTACAGAGCCTGTTGCCATTACTGTGAATACCATTACTGGATTTTGACCATCTAGAAGAAGTGCAGTTGATGTTATTGCAATCGGAAATGGAATAAATGAAGCAAAGACAGAATTAAGAAAAAGACCTAGTAGCCCATATTTTACAAAGAAAGGATTCTCAAGTATGGGTTTTAAAAAATCAATTAACACTGTTTGGGTATTTTTTTAGGTATATTTAGAGGTCTTTAAATGATAAAAAACGATCAGGCAATATCAGAATCTTTTTTATTAACTATTTTAGAGTACAAAGTCTTGCCTCCCTTATTGATGTGATGAATTCTTGTTATTGGAATAGTTTCAAAATTATCTGATATTTTTATGAACTCTGGTAATGTGGTTTCTTTTATTGTGTCATAGTCCAGATATCCAACCATGTATGAATTAGGATTGTCTGCATACCTTGCTTTACTGAGAATCTCGGCAAGTTTACCTTTTCGTGGCATGTTGTGTTTATTACAAAATAGTATTTTAGATAGGAGTTATTATGCCCAATATTATATCTGACTTGGTGCGCCCAAAAATCTTTGCCATAGATATTGATGGAACAATTACAGACACAAAGGGCGGTAGAGTTGACCTTGATGCACTTGCAGCACTGCGATACATGGAAAAGCTAGGACACAAGGTAATTTTCGTTACTGGTAGATCATCTGTTGAAGCATACGTGTTATCGGTGTTTGGGGGCACAACTAGGATTGCAGTAGGTGAAAATGGTGGAGCAGTAATGTATGGTCCATCTGAACACAAGCTATTGGGAAAAAAAGAGGATTGCATAAAAGCATTTGAATTTTTAAAGACAAAAATTCCTCAAGTAGAAATAAAAAATGTATTTCCAAGGCTAACCGAGGTTGTTCTTGAAAGAAATTTTGATATAGATTTAGCAAAAAAAATTGTTTCTGAAAATAATTTACCAGTAAATCTTTCTGATAGCCAGTATGCATTTCATATTAACTCAAAGGGCATAAACAAAGCTAGGGGACTCGAAGAGGTAATGAACATGTTTTCTGCTACAAAAGATGATATCATATCAATAGGTGATAGTGAAACTGATATTCCGTTATTCAAGGCAACAGGATTGAGTATCGCAATAGGTAATGCACCAGAAGATGTAAAATCACAGGCATCCATGACTGTAACAGGAAATGAGGGTGATGGAGTTATTGAGGCATTGGAGTATGTTGAGCTTAAACTATCACGGGAGTAAGATGTGACACTTCGACTGCTCTTTGATGAAATACGATCAAGACTTGAGCAAATTTCTAATGAACTACATTATCCTAAAGTAGAGTTTGAAGTATCTGAGGCTTCAAGACCAGAGTTTGGTGATGTGAGCTGCAATATTGCATTCTTACTTGCCAAGAGTCTCAAGAAAAGACCATTTGAAATTGCAGATATTATTTCAAAACAGTATCAAAAAAACAAAGGCAAATTCGTAAAGGAAATCACTGCACACCAATCAGGATATGTGAATTTTGTTGCAAATTTTGTTGAATTAAATAATTCTACAATAACATCTGCTATGCAAAAAAAATATGGCGACATTAATGTTGGAAAAAACTTGAAAATTGTAGTAGAACACACTAGCGTAAATCCAAACAAGGCGCTACACATTGGTCATGTGAGAAACATAATCATAGGTGACACAGTTTCAAAAATACTACACAAATCACAATACGATGTAAGGGTGCTAAACTATGTTGATGATTCAGGATTACAAGTAGCAGATATCATTGTAGGTTTCAAATATGGTGGATATTCTGTAGAGCAACCCAAGGGTCAAAAATTTGATCATTATTGTGGAGATGTTGTTTATGTAAATATTACAGAAAAATATGAAACTGATTCAAATCTGGCAGAAAAAAGAACACTTGTGCTCAAGGAATTAGAAGAAGGCACATCTGAGACTGCAAGGTTTGCTAATGACATTACAAGAAAAGTTCTTGATGAACAACTAAAGACTTGCTGGCGTCTTGGAGTGACATATGATTGCCTGAATTTTGAGTCACAAATTGTCATGTCAAATCTCTGGAAAATTGTATTTGAAAAGATGAAATCAATGGGAATTATTGAACTTGAGAAGGAAGGCAAGAATGAAGGATGTTGGGTTATAAAGTCCGCAGATGAGGAAGACAAGGTTCTTGTGAGAAGTAATGGAATTGCAACATACATTGCAAAAGACATTCCATATGCAGCGTGGAAGCTTGGAATGCTTGATGATCCATTTTATTATAAAAAATATGCAGAGCAAGCAAACGGGCGAGTTCTTTGGGAGACAACACTTGAAAAGACTGGAAACAAACTCAACTTTGTCGGTGAAAAAGTGATAACTGTAATTGATTCACGACAATTTCGTTTACAAAAATTAATTACAAAAATAATGACTGACTTCAAATCTCAGAAAGGTGCATACTTTCATTTAGGATATGAATCTGTGACTCTAAGTGCAGATACTGCAAAGACTCTTGGTGTGGATACATCTGGTAAGGAAGCACAGATGTCAGGACGAAAAGGAATCTACGTCAACGCAGATGATGTTTTAGATATACTTGGTAAAAAAACATATGAGGAAGCAAAAAAGAGAAATCCAGATCTTGATGAGCTTTCACTTGTAAAGATATCAGAGCAAGTTGCTGTGGGGGCACTACGGTATGCAATGATAAAACAAGATCTTGATAAAATAATTACTTTTGATCTGACTGAATCACTTAGCTTAGAAGGTGATACTGGTCCATACATACAATATTCATATGCACGGGCCTCAAGGATTTTAGAAAAGGCAGAGACAGAACCAAACTTTGATGTATCATTTGATGGTCTTACTACAGAATATGAGTCAAACCTGGTTAAGGTGATTGGAAAATTTGATATCCAGATAGAGGATGCTACAAAAAACCTATCTCCAAAAATAATTGCAAAATACTGCTATGAACTTGCAGTTACATTTAACACCTTTTATGAACATGTAAAGGTCCTTACTGCTGAGACCAAGTCTCTGATAAATGCACGACTTTGTATCGTGTATTGTTTTAAAGAAACACTTGTCAAGGCACTTGATTTGCTTGGAATTAGTTCACCATCAAGGATGTAACAGGTAAATTCTTATCCGTATGATATTGGCTTTATTTCTGTGAAGAAAATAAAACAAAATTCTTTTGTCCTGTTTTTTTATAATGATTCAAAAAAATGGCTGATGAAGGTATCAAAAAAACAACAATTTCACACACATGTTGGTGTAATTAATCACAAAGATGTTGTAGGAAAAGAATATGGCTCTACAATTAAAACAAACAAAGGAAAATACATCTATCTGCTAGAGCCCACAATTCATGATTATATCATGAAGAGTCAGCGTAGTACACAGATAGTGTATCCAAAAGATCTTGGGTATATTGCTGCAAGAACTGGACTTCAGAGTGGACAAAAAGTTGTAGAAATTGGAACTGGAAGCGGTTCTCTTACTACATTTCTTGCAAGCATTGTAAACCCACGTGGACATGTATACACATTTGACGTTGATCCAAATTTTATGGAGATTGCTAGAAAAAATATAGAAAAAGCAGGAGTTGCAAAATATGTAACAATGGAAAAGCTTGACATAAAATCTGTCAAGAAAGTTCCAATTACTGATGTAGATATTGTAGTAGTTGATCTTGGTGATCCTTGGACGGTAGTGCCTCAAGCAAGAAAGATGCTAAAAGGAAGTGGGGCATTTGTTGCGATATGTCCTACAATGAATCAGCTTGAAAAACTTGCAATTGCACTTAACGAAAATGACTTTTATGATATAGAATGTACAGAACAAATTGTCAGAACTATTGAGGCACGCGAGGGAAAAACAAGACATTCATTTCGTAGCATTGGTCATACCACTTATGTTGCCTTTGCAAGAAAAGTCTCAAGTCCACGGGCATTTAAGAATAGATTGCCAAAAGAAGAGATTGAAGTAGTAGAGTCTACAGAATAGATTACACCTCAAAGGAAAGAATAATGGTTTCTAACAAGGAAAGTTTATTCACCCAAAAAGAAGATTATCGGTATTGACAAGTAAGATTTTACAAGCTACTACAGTGAAAAGTTTTATTCCTTCAAGAAAATTTTCATCAAGAAAGGGTGATAATGGTACGGTTCTGGTTCTTGGTGGTAGTTATTTTTATCACGGTGCACCAATACTTTCATCTCTTGCTGCATTACGATGTGGAACCGATTTGGTGTACACTTGTGTGCCAAAAATAAATGTGCAAGCAACAAGAGCAATCTCGCCAAATCTTATCGTACTACCTTTGGTTGATGCCAAGCTTACAAGAGGTGCTGTACACAAACTACTTGGTATTATACCAAAAGAACTAGATTCAGCAACAATAGGGATGGGGTTGGCAATACAAGATGTTGAAGCATTAAAGTTGCTTGTAACATCGCTTTTGAATAAAGATGTAAGGCTCTCTCTTGATGCAAGTGCGTTGGTATCAGATATGCTACCTATAATTAAAAATAAAAAAGTTATAGTCACTCCACATGCAGGCGAATTCAAAAGATTGTTTGGAGAACTACCATCTGATTCTAAAAAGGAACGGATTTCAATTGTAGAAAAATATGCAAAAGAAAACTCTCTTACCATATTACTAAAAGGACCCACTGACATTGTCAGCGATGGGCAAAAGACATATCTGAATGTGAAAAATACGCCTGCAATGACTGTTGGTGGAACAGGAGATGTACTTTCAGGTATGGTGGCAGGAATGTTGTCAAAAAATCGTAATCCTGTAGAGGCTGCAGCGGCTGCTGTTTTTATAAATGGAAAGGCAGGGATGCTTGCCCAAAAAAAGCACGGGTTACACATTGTTGCAACCGATCTCTTAGAATTTATTTCTGATGCAATGAAACCATTTGACAGGGTAAAGTGATTCTGATGCAAGTACTTCGATACATAGATAACAACATGAAAGGTCTCATTTCTGATCTTCAAACTTTGATAAGACAACCTAGTGTTTCTGCAAAAAATGAAGGTCTTGAAGAGTGTGCAAGACTTGTGGCAAAAATAATGAGAAATTCTGGAATCCATTCTGAAATACTTTATCTTAGAAAAGGAATTCCTCCAGTAGTATATGGTGAAGTAAAATCTAAACAAAACCCAAAGAAAACTTTGCTATTTTACAATCATTATGATGTACAGCCTGCAGAACCATTTGATCTTTGGAAAGACAAACCATTTAGTGGAAAAATTAAAGGTAACAAAATCTTTGGACGCGGTTCTGCTGATGACAAGGGCGAATTAATAACTCGAATTAAAGCTGTTGAATCTTATCTAAAAATAGAAGGCGATGTACCATGCAATGTAAAATTTCTAGTTGAAGGAGAAGAAGAAATTGGAAGTATGCATATTGAAAAATATCTAAAAAAATACAAGAAAAAATTTTCATGTGATGGAGTAATTTGGGAATTTGGATATGTTGATGCCAAAGATAGGCCAATAATCAGCCTTGGAATGAAAGGCTTGCTGTATGTTGAACTTTCAGTAACAGAATCAATACGCGACGCACATTCTAGTCTAGCTGTTTTAATTGAAAATCCAGCATGGAGACTTTTGGAGGCATTAAAAACACTTCGTGATGTTAATGGAAAAATACTCATCAAAGGCTGGTATGATGAAGTAGATGTATTCACAAAAGAAGAGCTTAAACTAATTCAAACTGAACCGTTTGATGAAAAAGAATTCAAAAAAGAATATGGAATTAAACGGTTTGTTGCAAACAAGACAGGAATTGCAGCAAGAAAAGCACTGGTAGGAGAACCAACATGTAACATTGCAGGCTTTGTTTCTGGTTATACTGGTCCTGGTGCAAAGACTGTTCTTCCTGCACAAGCACTAGTAAAGATTGACTTTAGACTTGTACCAAAAATGGATCCATTAAAACAACTTGCAAGACTAAAACAGCATCTTAAATCAAAGGGTTTTGGGGACATCAAAATAAACATGATTCATGGTGAAGCTGCATCTAAAACCAAGATTCTAGATCCATTTGTATCTAAAGTAAAAGAAGCTGCAAACGAATCATTTGGGAGATCCATAGTAAGTGTGTCCTCTGCTGGCACTGGGCCAATGTACTCTTTTGCCAAAGTTCTTTCTGCTCCATGTATCTCAATTGGAAGCACATACATTTTTTCTAGAATTCATTCTCCTAACGAATTTGCGAGAATAGATCTGTTAAACAAAACAACAAAATGCATTTGTAGAATAATGAGTAAATTCGATTAAATCTATACATGCTAGTTTCTTGAATTCCTAACTTTAGATATGATTCATTTTTGCGCATCATCGATCATATTAGTGCCTTTCATTTAGAGAAAGGGCTTTATTGTCCTCGTTTTGCACAGGATTTATGGCTTATGTGTATATGCCGGGTGCCACAGCTGTCGGAATAACTTATGATGGTGGCGTAGTCTTGGCAAGTGAAAGAAGAGTTGCTTATGGTAATTTTCTTGTTAGCAAGAACACAAAAAAGACATTTAGAATAACTGATTATGTTGGAGCTTGCTGTGCAGGATTAGTTGCTGATATGCAGGTTTTAGCAATGCAGATGCGTGCTCTTACAAAGATTAGAAAAATGGAATTAAAACGAGAGATTCCTCCAAACTCTGTTGCAAAAATGATGTCATCATTAATGTATGAGCGAAGATACTATCCTTTACTTACACAAGTTATTGTAGGCGGAGTTGATGGTGCACCAGCAATTTACACTCTGGATCCATTAGGTTCTGTGTTGCCAGATGATTATGCTGCTGTAGGAACTGGTGCAGAAATGGCACTTGGAGTTCTCGATCAGGAATTCAAGCAAGGCATGAAGGAAAAAGATGCAGTAACACTAGCAGTAAAATCTATCCGTTCTGCAATCATGAGAGATGCAGCAAGTGGAGATGGAATAGATGTGCTAGTAGTTGACAAAACTGGTTCTCGAGAATTCACTGAAAATTAATTATTTTTTAATCCCTTTTGCAGTTTCCCAAAACTCATCTGATATATAGTGCAAATTTTTCACTACCTCGCCTTTTGTCATAGTTTCTAGTTCTTTACTTGATACTAACGCTCTTCCTACTGCCAAAAACTTGTTGCGCGATTCTTCCACAATGCATACTATCTGATCTTTCTCAAAATCTGAATAATTTTTTATGCCTGGTCTCATAACTGTTGCCCCGTTGCATACAAATTTCACAGCTCCCATGTCTACCACAACTTTTGGAAACTTTTCAAGCATTGAGGTTTCAGAAAGAAAGGGAATGAAAATTTTATCTATCTTGATTGCAGCAAAATTATCTGCAGTGATTAATCTTGCACTATCTGAAATTTCATGAGTAGTAAGATTTTTTGTTTTAGGAACTTCTATCTTCCATTGTGTTGCAATACTTTCTAGTGTCTCGGCAGTTTCAGATTTTGATAATAAGTTTGATTTCAACGCCTTGACATTTCCTGTTTTATATCTAACAAATCTCTCAGTATGGAGCTGGCAGTTTCCATTCCTCCAGCACCACGACCAATTATTGTTTGTTGGCCAGAGTGTTCAGAATTAAACGTTATTGCATTTAGAGTGCCGTTTACACATAATGGATCCTCTAGAGAAATTTGTTGAGGTGAGACTAGTAATTCTTTATTACATGATGCAATTAGTTTTACAGCAGAATTGTTGGTAGCAGCTTTTTTGATATCCGAAGTCGTAACATCTCGAATCCCTATGCGCTTGATGTCTTTTATGGTAACTTTCATGTCCATTATCCAATTAGCTAGTATGACAAGTTTAGCAGCAGCGTCAAAACCATCAATATCTAATGATTCATCTGCTTCTACATATCCTCTTTTTTTTGCATCTGCTAGCGCTGTCTTGAAAGTCATTCCGTTAGCCATGTTAGTTAGTATGTAATTTGTTGTACCATTTAGAATTCCTTGAAAGGAAACAATTCTTTCACCTCTTAGGCTATTTTTTGCATAATCTAAAATTGGTGTACCTCCGCCAACCGTACCACTAAATTTTAACAGGACTTGATTATATGTTGCAAGTTCAATTAATGAAGGAAATGCAAGAGCAAGCGGTCCTTTGTTTACAGTAATTACATGTAAACCGTTTTTCATGGCATTTACAATATGTGACATTCCTGGTTCTGCATCTTTGTAATTACTTGGAGTTGTTTCTATCAATACTTCGGCATCCATTCCCTTGATCATTTCAAGCCCATTTGCATTTTTTTCTTTATTGTGATATTTTCTTATATTACCATATTTTTTCTTGACTTCTAAAAGTCTGTTAAGATCAAGGCCTGCAGAGGATGCCGCAGATCCTTTACTATCAAAAACGCCCACTATTCTGGGCTTTAGACCATGAAGTGCATACAAATCTTCTGATCTCGAAAGTAAGAGTTTTGCAAAGTTCTGACCAACAACTCCAAAACCACATAATATTATGCGCAATATTCAACAAACATATTCGGTATTAATTAGTATATTTCCTTCATTGACGAATAAAATGAAAGAACTCTTCATGCATGAAAATTTTTCACAACCATGTAGTAGCATATGTGACTTATAGTGAGATTTAAGCAGATTTATTAAACAGCAAACTGGCGTTTGATTATGTCGACAAAATTAATAGTTGGCGCAATTGTTATTGCAGCAATTGGTGTCATTGCAGTTTACATAAAAAGTAAAAGAAGCAAATCTCCAACCAAACTCGATGCAACAAAGGCTACTGATAAACCAGACACGACTAGTCTTTAACTACTTTTTTTACAAATATGTGATTGTATTTAGTATTAATTAAATTCATAAAATTCCATGAACTGTGAGATTGCTTTATTAAAGCATACAAAATTCAAGATTTCATGAGGCAAAAGAAACTTCTCTATGCAGGTATAGGTGGAGCTGCCGTTATTGTTGCAATAATATCTGTTATTGCAATATTGCCAAACATATCTAACCAATCAACTGATAATACTGACCAATCACAAATTTCTCCACTTGATCTTGATTTTTCATATGATGAAGCAAACTCAAACCTGAAAACAAGTTTACTTTCTGATGATATTAACATGTCAAAACCATTACAGTTTTTCAGTCAAACCGACATCAATCAATACTGTAACTTTTTCTCAAATCAAACAAAGCAGTCGCTTGTAAAATTTTGCACATCAACTGAGATTAAAGATAAAAATGGAAATTTTCTTGGAAATATTAACATGGTGGGTTCTACTCGAGCACCAGGTCTAGTTATTGTTGCCATACAATCAGATCCAACAATGAGTAATCTAAATGATGTAAAGACAGTTTTTGGGGCCGTAATTAATGAGACTACATGTGGATGTTGGAATAAAGAAAAACCAAGAGGCTATGCAACCCTTTCTGATATGATTGATGCCTTTCGAGATTTTCATATTGCTGGTAAAAAACCCAACAGCACTTCACAAGCAGTTCCATTAGGTTCTGAACATTTTGAAATGGAACTTACAACTAACCAAAGTGGATATGTATGGAAGTTGCTTGTTGCTAGATGAGATGCCTAGAGCTTCTGCTATATTTCTTAGTTCATTAAGGTTGACGTACTAACTTAATCCATAATGGTATCTGTTGGTGTTTGTATTGTTTGAATATCTAGGATTGATATTACTTGGATTTGCTGCAGGAATTATTGGCTCAATGATTGGGTTAGGAGGTGGATTTGTTGTTGTGCCGATTTTGACATTTTTTGGATTTTCACCTCAACTTGCAGCAAGTGATAGTCTTTTTGCTGCATTCAGTAATGCTGTAGCATCAACAATTTCCTATGCAAAACAAAAACGCATAGTATATTCACTTGGTTTGAAGCTAGGATTGCTTTCAATCCCAGGTACAATACTTGGGGCATACATTTCAGACGGAATTACTCCGGCATCATTTAAGATATTGTTTGGTATAGTACTTTTAGCATCAAGCATATACATTTTTTTAAAACGGAAGATGGAGTCCAAGGAACACAATATTTCAAAACAAATAATGGTATTGGCAGTTGGTGCAAGTTTTTTTGCAGGAATAATTTCAAGCCTGTTTGGTATAGGAGGTGGTGTGATTTTTGTTCCTTTAATGGTAATAGCAATTGGTCTCTCAATGAAAATGGCAGCGCCTACTTCGCAGTTTGTTTTGTTATTTGCATCTGCTTCTGGTATGATTACACACTCCCTTTTAGGCCATCCTGATTTTTACCAGGCGCTTTTTCTCTCAATAGGTGCATTTGCAGGAGGACTAGTTGGTAGCAGACTTTCACTACAGGTAGAAGAGAAAAGACTGAGAATTCTTGTTACGGTGGTACTTGTGATTACTGCCATCAAGCTTTTTGCTGATTCTCTGAGGGTTCCTTTTTGATCTGGTACAAGTTGCGTTTTGACACTACAACAAGTTCGCCATTATCTTTTGAGCCCTCAAAATCTATTGCTAAAAGCCCATAACTTTCGTTAAGGTCAGTTTTCTCAGATATTTTAAATTTGATCTTTAGATTTTCATTGGTATAAAGAGGTTTTAGAAACCTGGTGTGTCTGTTTTTCCATTCTGGATCGCCATCCATGCCATAAAAAATCAACATATTTCCATACATTTCTTTTAGTCTTGTAAACTCTCCTTCCATTCTTCCTAGAATAGCTCTGCCAGAAATCATTGTACTTGATTCTTTTTTCATATTTTCATTATTCTCATATATTACATTTTTTATCTTAGAAAAATTAAGATAACTTTCAAGCTCAGGCAATGATATTTTACATTCTGAAAAAAATTCGTCACCTACTTTGAGCTCAGAAAACTTCTTCATCAGGATCTTGTTTCATCAGGACAGTAAATAACCTCAGAGCTCTGTGTGGCTTTTCCAGAACTGAAATATTTGATTGCGCTAAAAATTCTTTCATTACTTGGTTCTATTCCATCTATACTTCCTGGCAAAACTAGGAATGCTCTTAGATTTGATTTGAGCACATCACTTAGCTCTTGATTGACAGTTGTAGCAAATGGTCGTAGCGCTCCTCGAAATACCTCTACTCTTGCTCTGTCTGAGCCAGATACTTTTGAGCCTGATGGCAAGTCAGGACCTATGATTATTATGGTGCCTGATTTTCCCTTGTAAAGTGGTGGATTCTTGGAACCTCCAGGTACGAAAATATTGAGAGCTTCCTGCCCAACTATTGCTGGAGTGTTTATGAATTTGTCAACCAACCCATCCCATTGTGATCTGGTTGTTTCTATTAGTTTTGCAAAAGATGGAACTTTGCCTGTTACATGAATTATAGTTGAAATTACTCCTATTTTTTCTGAGGCAGTTTTGAAAAATCTTTTTACTTGTTCTGGATTTGACAAGTCAATTGGATGTGAATGAAATTTAGATAGCTGTTCTTGTGCTTGCTGGGGACTGTTTTTTGATAAGAGGATAACTACTTTGCCCCCATTTTTTTCAATATTTTGGGCAAGAAATTCTACACGTGATGTATCAGAGCTCTCTGTAATATCAGCAGTAAGCACGATAACCTTACCATTAAAGTCAAATTGTGATTCAGGAATAGATGATGAAACATGTGGCTTGACTGGGTAAAATACTCTATCTCCTGGTATGACTTTACCATTGAGAATTTTTGATATTTCATCATCACACAAAGACAGTACTGTTTCTGCCACTTGAGACTGGGACAAAAATTGCTCATCAGCAATCATCTTACTTGTGTTGTTTTGAATTTTTTCTGCAATCTGCTGAATCTTTGCAAGCAAGGAAGAAATTGTTTTGTCAAGTTTTTCTATTTCAGATTCTGATGTAATGTTTTTTAGTTTTGCTAATTTTGTAGTTGCATTTTTAATTCCTTCTTTTACTGCTTGTTCTGATTCTCCCATCAAGGGCAATATGTCATTATTGACTTCTTCTACTTCCTGTGGAGTCAAAGTTTCAAAACCACTGACTCTCATAAACTCAGCAGCTGCTTTTGGATATACTGTTTTGTAAATTCTGTCAGAATGCACAGGGCCTGGATTTGTTGCTATGGAAATAATTCCTTTTTCAGTTAGTTCCCATGACATTGCCTCTGCTAGTCTATTTTTTGCTCCCTGTGAAGCGGTGTATGGACTCCTAAACCTGTATGGTCTTTGCTCTAGAGGGCGCTCTTCTGTAAAAAATGTTGAAATTGTAATAATTTTGCAACCTTTCTTCATCGCTTTTAGTGCTTGAACTGATGTCCAAAAAGTTCCTGTAAGGTGAATGGCAACTGTGCTTTTAAATTCTGTAATTGGTGAGTTTGCAAAACATGTTACTGGTCCAGAAACGCCTGCATTGTTAACTAGAATGTCTACATTACCTGATGATTTTAGTTCATCAAACATGCGTGATACGCCCTCTTCATCGCTGACATCAACTCCTGCAAAAATTTTAACAAACGCGTTACTCTTTACTCTACCAATAATTTCTTTTAATCCCTTTGCAGTTTCTTCAAGGGGCTCTTTTCTTCTGCCAAGTATGACAATGCTTGCACCATTTTCAGCAAATTTTACTGCTATGGCCTTTCCAATTCCAGTGCCGCTACCAGTGATAACTGCAACTTTTCCCTGAAATTTTAACATTAACAGAAGTTGGCTATATTTTTCTATTATTTATTCCGATTGCTCTGTCTTGTGCTAATATGTCGTTCCAAGACTAATATTTATTTGAGGGTGAAATTTACCTTGACGCATGCACGATTCTGAACAAGAGACTGTTGTACAAAAAAACAAAAATGAAGAATTCTGCGACCTTTTAAATCATATAGGAATAGAAGCTGAAACAAAAGAAATTGGCACTGATGATGTTGAAAAAGGCGATTATTATAGCGGAAGTTTTACCCATTCTCCAATCATGACTACAAACCATGGCTGCATTAAAATAAAAAATTCCAACATTGATATCGTGCAGGTAATTCAGAAAGGTTAGATGGATTTGATGCAAAACATAAATCCTTTACCTTGGGGCGCACAAGACCGTTTTCAGGCTCATTTTATAGTTAAAGCAAATGTAAACCAAAGTGATGATAGTTTTCTTGCTGAATCAAAACCAAAAACACAGGGTCACTTTGGCTCTAAAAAAGTGGTAGGTGTACAATGGATTGGAGGAAGAATATCTGATATTCTAAATGCTGATAACGAACTTGTCGATATGATTACTAAATTACCTTACCATGATGCATTCATTTGGATAGATCCAACAAAAAATGGTGTTAGAATACATGGCAAATGGAAAAGTAGCCACGAGCTTGGAATTTCAAAAGAACAGTTTGCTGTTTATGATAAAATAGCATCACACATTAAAAATAATCTGCGCTAAGCTCTCCACCAATCTAACGCTAGACAATCTACTTTCTTCTCACCTCGTGGAATTGCCAAGATGAATTGTTTTTTTACTGTTGTTGCCAGTCTTCCTGCTAAAACTACACTTGTAGCAGAGACAGTATCACCAGTATTGTACACCTGAACTAGATATGGAGCATGGTCAATACCTGGGCCTTTTTGATATACTGCAAAATCACAACCAAATTTAATTCCGGGATTTACAATGTAGCCCTTGTCTCTGAAATCTTTGTAGACTAGATATTTTTTGTCAAAGTTGTGGTATTCACCTCTGCAAATTTCAAGTAGATTGTTTTCTGTTAGAAGTTTTTTTGCCTTGAATACTTTTATCTTTGATTTTTGTACTAGGTACAATCCTTCTATAAGATCTAAAATTAATGGTACTGTGATTTCTTCTGGTTTTGGTTTGGCAATGCCCACTGGCTTGCCATAATATCCATTCACAAATAGAGTGCGTGAATCTTGGATGTTCCATACTACAATTCTGTTTTCTATTAATTCGCCTTTCAAGTTAGATTGTTGTCATTTAGACTAGTATTAATCTTATAGAGATAAAGAGAAAGTAATAAGAGGAAATCAAAACCGTATACAGTTTGTTATTGTGATTACAAACACGTAGCAAACTAGATTCTACATACGTCTCATTGATACTATAATTCTATATTGAATACTTTTATCATTTTTAAATTAAATCAGAATTGGTGGAGTTGATGAAAGTAACAATGCCTGATGAATCTTGTAGGGGCTGTGGTGGCTTATTGATGAAATATTCCGTATGTGCTGGGTGTAGGGGAACGATGCAAAAAATATGTAACAATTGTACGTCAAAGACAGAGCCTCAAATCCATGACCATTGCTTCAATAAAATAGAATTAATTCACTAGAGAAAATCAAAATAAAATCATAATCTATGAACTCTATGGAACAGTTGTAAAAACCATAGACAACTCTTAGATAGTAAATATCAAAAACATCATCATCATGGACAATACTTATGAAATACAAACTCCTCATGAAATGGCTACTGCTCACATAATTCTAAGATGTAAACCAGGTTTTGAAAAACACGTTATTGAAAACCTTGAGAAAATTAATGGTGTTACGAATATTCATAGAACTGTAGGTCAATTTGATATATTGGCTAAAGTAGAAGCAACAGACCATGAATCTTTAAGGAAAATAATTCGTTGGAAGATCTTCAAAAGTGATTACATTGAATCTATTACAACATTGATGTGTGTAAGGAAGTCGTTATGTGTAGTTGTGAGCTAATATGGATGAGAAACAATCTAATGAAAATAAAACTAAAAGAAACAACTATCACAGACCATTTCTTGGACTGTCAACTGCAATATGGATGAGTAGCGATCTCCACATAATATTTGTAAATCCCGCCAAACCATAATAACAGAACATAAAGACCATTTTCATATCTTATAGAAAAATCATAGTAAATCCTTAGATAATGTAAAAGACGCCATAATCATGCGGTCTACAATTTTTGATTGTGGTTGCGAATCCTACGAGTCTCTTTAGTCACGTAGACCGCACTAGTTATTTTTGAATCTCAACAATGATCTTGCTTATTAACTCGGCAACTTTGGTTGCAAAGGAGATTGGACTAATTTTCTTTGTACACGTAACAATAATGACATTCTTGTGAAAAGGGAAACTAAACATTATGAAATTATCTTTTTCTGAATGATGGTATCTAATAATGCCATAAAGTTCATCAACCTTTTCTCCAACAGAAATTTCAAACGTACATTCCATGAAATGAGTGTCATTCCACCGCTCTAAATTTGGCTCGGGGAACCTTTGATGTGTTATCTTATGTAGAGTGTTTCCCTTTTTATCTATGACTACAACTGAACGTATATTTCGATCTATATTCATAATAGATTTTGATAATTCATCTAATTCAACTGTCTTTGTTATAGCCACGACGATCTAACATTTATAGGCATAAAAAAGATTATCGATTATTTGTGTGTATGATACAGTGTAACTGTGGGGAACGGTCTACTAGATCTGAGGAAAGACAATACTTAAAGACCTTCATAGACCGCAGTTTCACGATCGTTTTATTTTATCTAAGTATTTACTATATCTTTTTGTGATCATATGTACCTGAAAAATTGATCGAGTAATCAACATAAAAAATAAATTTTTATGATCTGACAATATTTGATAAATAGTGTAACGTGATCTATTTGCAGAATCAAGAAATGCATGAACCCATGATATCGTCTCAATGACAAAAATTCTAACAACAACTATCGCAGCACTAATGATGGCATCTCTATTCCTCAGCAGTACAAGCTGGGCAATTGATCCATCAACAACAACACCAATCAAGCATGTAGTGGTCATATTCCAAGAAAACGTTTCATATGATCATTATTTTGCCACATATCCAAATGCAGCAAATCCAGCTGGTGAACCTAAATTCAAGGCATCAGAAAATACACCATCTGCAAACGGTTTGACACAGGCACTCATTGACAACAATCCCAATTCCAAAAAACCATTCAGATTAGACAACACATTATCGCAACTAATAACATGTGATGAGAATCATGACTACAAACCAGAGCAATTAGCCTTTGATGGCGGATTGATGGACAAATTCGTAGAAACAGTTTCTAATACTGGTCCTGGCTGTAATCCCGATGGTAGCACTGTAATGGGATACTACGATGGAAACACCGTCACAGCAATGTGGAATTATGCACAACACTTTGCTATGAGCGACAATTCATTTGGTACTACATTTGGTCCATCTACTCCAGGAATGTTGAACTTGGTTTCAGGTGAAACTGGTAATGTCACAACATCTGATGTTGTAGACACCGTTACACATCATACTGTAATTGGAGATCCAGATGGAGCATTTGATGATTGTTCAAGCTTTGCACCAACAGCTATGGGTGGAAAGAACGTGGGTGATCTTCTAAATGCTAAAGGAGTTACTTGGGGATGGTTCCAAGGTGGCTTTAAACCAAGTACACCATGGGATGGTAATCCAGCACACAAGGCAAAATGCAAATCATCGCACTTGAATATCGGTGGTGCTAATGTAACTGATTACAGCGCACACCACGAACCATTTGAGTATTATGCCTCAACTGCAAATCAACATCACCTTCCTCCAGCATCAGTTAATGAGATAGGTCACAATGGCCAAGCAAACCACCAGTATGATATTACTGACTTTTGGACAGCAGTAGACGCTGGAAAGATGCCAGCAGTAAGCTTCCTTAAAGCAGCAAAGTATCAAGATGGACATGCAGGTTACTCTGATCCTATAGATGAGCAGCACTTTATTGTTGATACAATCAACAAGCTCCAAAAAACGGATGAGTGGAAGAATACTGCAGTAATCATCTCATATGATGACTCAGATGGGTGGTATGATCACGTGATGTCTACAATTCTCAACCAGTCAAATGATCCTGCACAGGATGTTGCCTGCGGAACTACAAAACTAGGTGCTTATCAGGATAGATGTGGTTATGGCCCAAGATTGCCATTGATGGTGATATCTCCATATGCAAAGGAGAACTTTGTCGACCATTCAGTGACTGACCAATCCTCAATACTCAAATTCATTGAGGATAACTGGAATATTGGACAGATACCAGATCCACAATCGTTTGATAGAAAAGCAGGTTCGTTGAATAACATGTTCAACTTTGAACAAGGTGATACGGATAAGCTTATCCTAGATCCAAAAACTGGAAACAAATAAGAAGAAATAACTCTTCTCCCTTTTATTTTTCATATTTAATAGATTAATGATAAATTTTCTATGAATTGCACATAAGATATGTTTTTCATGTGGCATACGCTTATCAAATATTTTACAGCACATATGGTGAATAGAAAATGTGGATATGTTATCTTTGTGAACACAAAATTATGGTAGAGCATGGTCAAAAAGATGACTTGAGTGCTGAAGATGATCCAAGACTTGAGGATGACAATGAGTTGGAATGCATCTGCACCTGTCACTCAACTCCCAATCTTATTTCTATGTGATATACTGGTTACAGAAAATTGTTTTGTCTAGAAAAAAATTATAGATTTTTTTCAAGAAACAGGTTTATTCTTTTTTGTAGATCAGCATTAATTTCAGATACTGGTCTGTTTCCATTTATTGGTATAAGCCCGTATCTTTTTTGCATCATGTGAAATTCCTTGGAAATCATTCTTTGATATATTAAAAATGATTCAAACATGTCATCTGAAAGTCCTAGATCTGCACCTGATTCATAATGGTCAAGCGAGGAATTCTTTTGAAATACTCGATGTATTAGTATATTGGGATCTACATCCAAATAAAAAACAAGGTCTGGTTTTATAGCAAAACCATACAGATTATGGGACCATTTTCGATTTAATCCTCTTACTACGTTTCTAGCTATGAGTGTGTAGATGTATCTGTCTGCAAGTACAATGTAGCCAGCTTGTAAAGCCGGTATTATTTTATATTCAAATTGGTCAGCAAAATCTGCAGCATAAAACAGTGCTAGTGTTTTCCTTCCTAGGTTGTAATCTCTCTTTGCCTCTAATATTCCTCTACTTACTAATTCTGAGCGCTTCAAGCCGGTATTCAAAACTGCATGACCATCTGCCTCCAATTTTGCTGTGATCAGCTCAATTTCTGTACTTCTTCCAGAAGCATCAGGTCCTTCAATAACGATTAATCTGCCTTTGATCTCAACATCTTCCAAGTTTTTTATGCCATGACCGTAAAATTCTACGGTTCTTTTTTCAAATTGTTTTTTTGTATTTTGTTTCATTTTTAATCAAAGCTCTGGCAGGTGTTTTGGGAAGTGTTTTTGGTAAAATAGCAGAAATTTTCTCTCTAACTAATTTCTGCTGTTCTTCAATATTTAATGTACCATCTATAACAGTAAATCCTTCTGAATCTGCCATTGAATCATATTGTTCAATTATTCTTCCTTGAAAAATTCTATAACTTTCATACGGATCATTGCTTAAATTCAAATCCATTCCAGCTTCATAATATTTTAGTTTAGGTCTACCAACAAGAATTCTGTCAACTGCAATGTCAACTGGTACTCTGAAATAAAATGCGATATGTGGTTTGATTGCAAAATCGTAAACACTTCTTACCCATTTTGGATTACAACCTCTTACAACATCTCTCACAAATGCAGTATAGATGTATCTATCTGCTAGAACAAAATAACCAGCACGTAACAACGGAAAAATGTTTCTTTCATACCTGTCTGCAAAATCAGTAGCATGTAGCAGACTAAAGGTAGTTGGTGTAAGCTGACCTTTTTTCTTTCCTTTAGACGTGATTTCTTTTACCATCTCAGAAGAATTCCATTCAGTTTTAAAAACACTAATTCCTTTGTAAGCCAGCCATTTTTCTAGAAGATGGACTTGAGTTGATTTACCTGAACCATCTATACCTTCAACTACAATTAATCTACCGTTATTTTCCATTTAATTTAAATCTCTAGGGACACTGGACGTAAATAGACATTTAATTCTTCTATATTGTAAGCATTTTTTTCACATTTTATTATACTCATTTATGGATGGTTTTCTATCATTGTCTAAAGCAATGATGATAGTGTTCTATATAGAACTATATTTTGATATGAAGAATAAGAAATCATAGTCGAATCATAGATATTTGTATTAAAATGACTTATGTTGATGATAATGCTAAATCATGATGTATCTTACCTTGTGGCAGAAAATTTTGTTGGATTTTGAAATGGATTTGTACATTTTGCGACACGGTGAAGCTGGCAAACGCTCATCTACAAGAAATGACTCCCAAAGGTCGCTTTCTATTACAGGAAGACAAGAAATGGAAGAGATTGCAAAGGCACTTGTCAAATTAGGATTAGAGTTTGATTATGTATTTACTAGTCCATTAGTAAGATGTAAACAGACTACAGAGATTGTAATGAAGTACATAAAAAGCAGGAATAGTGTAGTGGAATTAAATGAATTAAGACCGGAAGGCAATAAACTAGAACTCTACAATAAACTTTCAAAATTAAAGCCGGGGTCACTAACACTTCTTGTTGGACATGAGCCGTATCTGAGTGATTTAGTAGGAGAAGCTATTGGAGAATCAAACTGTAGAATCGATCTTAAAAAAGGTGGATTAGTAAGAATTAGAACAATCTCACTTCAACCAAAAATACGAGGAGAACTGAGGTGGTTACTAACACCAAAACATATGAAAAAAATATCAAAATGATCAGAGTTTCTTATGTTTTTCATTTAGTAAAAAAATATGAATCTAGTCTAGATTAATAGTAATGTGTTTTTATCAAAAAGGGGTAAATAATCAAAATGAAAATGTCAGTAATTGATTTAGGATTCAATTCTGTTAAATTGGTAAATTACAATGTAAAAGATGATGATTCTTTTGAGATATATGAACAAGAGGGGATGAAAGCAAAGCTTGGTGAAGGATTGGACGAAAAAGGCAAGCTTAGTAAAAAACCAATTATGAGAGCAATTGAAGTTTTAAAGTTATTTAGAGATGTTATTCAACTCCAGCCAATTAAGTCTGTCCTACCTATAGCAACTAGCGCAGTAAGAGAAGCAAGTAATAAAGACGAATTTCTAAATGAAGTATATCGTGAAACAGGATTCAGATTCAAGGTTTTGTCTGAACGAGAAGAGGCCCTTTATTCATATGTAGGCGCAATAAAGTCACTTCAATTACCAAACACGCTATTTTTTGATTTAGGCGGAGGAAGCCTAGAAATTGTACACGCTGAAAAATTCAGAATCAAAAAGGTTATTTCATTACCACTTGGTGCATTAAGATTAACACAACAATTTGCTAATAAGAATTCTACATTTGCTACAAAAGATTATAAAAATATGAGGCGACATATATGGAATCTTCTTCCAAGTAAAAAAGAATTTGATCTAGATAAAAATACAGTTCTGGTAGGAGTTGGTGGTGCATTAAGAGCTTTGGCAAGATATGATCAAAAGGTTACAAAATATCCATTTGACAAAATTCATAATTATGAAATGGATTTTAAATCAGTTAATACAATTAACAAAAAACTATCTGATATGAAACCTGGTGAGATTTCCAAAATCTCTGTAATTGGTTCTAGCAGAGCTGAAACAATTGTTGCTGGTTCGTGTGTTATAGATACATTAATGGACAAATTTAGATTTCAAAATCTTCATGTAAGCAACCATGGACTTCGTGAAGGTGCGCTCTCAATATTTCTTGAAAATCAAAAAACATATCATTCTAATAGTATCACATCTGAACAGATACGACAATCTCTTAGTATTACTAAAGAGAGATCAATCAATCAAAATGCTGAAGGGTTTTTAAAAGGACTTATTGTTTTCAAATTAATTGGCGAGCGTGAATATGTGCTTCTTTCATATGCACTAAAATTGATGATGGAAAAATCGTCATATAATAATCCTCAGAGTTGGTTTTATGCAATAGCTGATGAAGACATGTCTCTTAATCATACTGATCAATTAATTTTGGGATTATCTCTTGTACATACTAGACATGAAAAAACTGCAGATTGGTTATTTTCACGATACAAGTCTATTCTAACACCTCAAGATAAGACGGCAGTAAGAAAAATATCCTCTTTGCTTAACCTTTTGAGATTTTTAGAAAAAACTAAGGCAAAAATTGAAATAAAAAAATCCGAACCTGGAAAAATTGAATTAAATGTCATTCCAGCTAGAGGAGTTCCTAAAACTCTACTGCAACACATATTGAGAAATTTTGAAAATGTATTTGGCGTTAATGTGATCTGTTCAATACGTTCTGAAATGGGAAGCGCACAAAATTCTATACTTGAATTATAGAAAGAAGAACTTACTCATGATTTTTGTAATTCCAAAAGTGATGTAATACTATGAAAATAAATTAAATCTTACAAATTAACTTTTCAAAACCAATTCTTTGCTCTGAAAATGTTTTTACAAATAACTTATATTTTAGATTTCTTTCCAAACTCTCTTGTTTAATCATGTCTGTAATTTCGTTTGTTAATTTTTGATTCTTGAGGTAATCTAATATAATGTCACTATCATGAATTTCTCCTAATCTGTCCTGTATCTTTTTCAAGTTTTCAATATGTAATGGTATTTTCTTGTTACTAAGAGATAATTCTATGGTGTAACGTAACTTCTTAAAATCTTTCCTCATTTTATGAAGTTCATCAATTTTTTTATCGTCAATTATCACAATAGGAATATTCTGTTTTATTCTAGAATTTAATTTGTTTACAGTCTTATGAAATCTGTTTTTTAATTTTGATTCAGATAACTGTTTTTCAGTGATTTTAGGCATTGAAAATGATCTTAGTTTTGTTGCAACGAAATGCGCATCTCTAATCTTTGATTTTCGTTTAATTATTAATGATGATATTAGTTTAGAAGAAGATGGATTGGCAAAATATTGTTGATCTAACTTGATAGTTATGATATCAAAATCTCTGATTTCTGTGTTTATCTTAAAGAGCAGATTTGACTTATCTATGTAATTTTGAAAATTTGGTTGTTTTCGAATCTTTTTTGGTAGTATTTTGTAAGCAGCCTGCAGCCTTCTTATCGTAATTCTGATGTCGTGAATATTTTCCTCACTTGGATCATCCATATACTCATCTAATTTATTGATACTTTTTTCAACAATTTTATGGAAATTTTTTATGAATATTTTCTTTGTTAAAATTTGGAACTCTGTCATACCACTTTGTAATTATGACGTTCTAATATTTCAAACCATGTTTCATAGGTCTACATAATCTCAATAGTGGCTCACACTCTATACGCTCCAAACTTATCATCCTCTTGATACCATGTACTCTTGTGACGGCCCTCCTTACCCTTGAGCGAAATACGCAGTTAGATAGATTATGTGACTTGATTCTAAATAATAGTGAAAGAATCAATCTTGTAGCCATTATAGACCAAAAAGGTAGAGTCATAGAAAATAAAATGCGTGATGATAGGGTAATAAAAGATCTTACAGATCAAAAAAGAGAGATGTTGTTCATGGAAAGTGCTTTACAGTTATCCATGATCCGAGATTTTGATGATGAATTTGGAGCAATGAAATATACTTATTCAACAAGAGAAAAGATCTCATTTTTCACATTTTTATTAAATGATTATGCCATAATTGTGCTAAGTGAACCTGGAGAAAATCCGTTATTACTTGCATCAAAAGTCGTTAAAATAATAAATTCGCCTATTGAATCAAACAACCAAATAGTAGATTGAACTGAAAATTTTACAAATCATATAGCATTTTTAGTTAATCTTTAACATTGTTTTCAGAAATTACATCCTGAACGGTCTCATTTATTACTGCTTCTGCAATATCACTTGAATATTCAGCAGTTCTGCGAATGTCTTCCAAAACAAATTTTATGACGCTTGAATATTTTTTTGATTCCTCTAAACTATCAGTAAATTCTTTTTCTTTTTCTGCTATTCTGCATGCGTTTGTAGCAACAGAGTCTGCAAGAAGATAATCACGTTTATTTAATGCTGTAATGGAATCTTCAAACACTTTTAATGACTCCTCACTTAATTTTGTAATCTTTTGTAACAATGATGGTTCTAATGTAGATTTAAGAAATTTCACCCTGCTTGCTATTGAAACAGCATGATCTGCAATTCTTTCAACAGATTTAACTACGATTCTATAACTGATGCAATCAGATGGCTTTTGCAGTCCTATGTCACGTAAAATTCGTTCATGTTGAACTGCAAGTGTAAGGTTTCTTAATATGTATAAACTAAAACGATCAACTTCATCATCTGAATGAATTATTTCTTCACCAAGCTCAGAATCCATCTCCTTTAATGCGTCAATGGCTTGTCTGTGCATAGTAGATGTGAGCAAGAACATTCGCTTTAATGCATCAGCGATTGAAAGCTCAGGTAAGCTAGTTAAAATCTGGATAGTTATGGATTCTGGTGTTGATTCTACTATCTCAGTTCCAATCATATTTGTTCTTACCAAATCTCGTATGGCTTGTTTTTGATTGAGCTGAATTCTTCCCCCCTTGCTTTTTATCTCGATTAACTGGTATCCTGCAAGATACATCGCAATGACTTTTCTCTTGATGGATTCTACAGAGTCTTTCTGAGCGATTGTCGTATTTGATTTCATTGTCTGTGTGGATTGTGAATTTCTTGAGGGTAACAATGATAATGAATTATTTGCAGTTCTGACTATTGAAACAGGGTCTCCTGTCTTCAAATGCATGTCATCAACCCATCTTTTTGGTAATGATAATACATAGGTTGAACCTCCTACCAACTGTAGCTTTCTTACTTCTTTTTCATCCAATAATTCTGCCAAGTGTCTTAAACTGTAATCATATAGATTAAAGAACTTCTGACAATGTTCTATGGTATTCTATATAGATCTATATTCAACTATGAAAACTAAGAGATTATGGTCGAACGTCTGATATTTGTCTCTAGATGCAAAAATTGTATCTATGATGAGAATTCCATTAAAATCTGGTTCACGTTTTGTAGATAAATTTTTCAAAATAGGCGCTGCTATGGCTGCTACATATGTACTGGCAATCATTCTATTGATTGTAGTTAATCTGGTATCAGGATCTGCTCCAGTATGGCAAAAAGAAGGTCTTGGCTTTCTGACAGGCTCTGATTGGAACTCTGAAGAAGGAAGAGAAAGTTATGGTGCTGCTCCATACATACTTGGTACATTTGTTACTGCTGGAATAGCAATGGCGATCGGAGTGCCCATAAGCATAGGCATTGCAATGTTTTTGTCAGAACTTGCTCCTAAAATTATGCGGACTCCACTTTCATTAATAATAGAATTACTTGCTGCAGTTCCAAGTGTGATATACGGCTTGTGGGGGCTTTTTGTTTTTAGATTATATCTGAAAGACTGGGTTGAGACTCCACTTCATAATTTATTTGGAGATAACTCTGTAGTTTTCTCAGGGGCCCCTTTTGGTTTGGATATTTTCACAGCAAGTGTAGTTCTAGCTATTATGATAATTCCTACAATTTCTACGATTTCAAGAGAAATAATGCTTGCAGTTCCAAACAGTCAACGTGAAGCTGCTTACATGCTTGGTGCTACAAAATGGGAAGTATTCAGATTAGCTGTTATACCATATTCTAAATCTGGTCTTATTGGTGCTGCCATACTTGGTCTTGGTAGAGCAGTTGGTGAAACAATGGCTGTTACAATGCTAATAGGAAATTCTACTGGTGCAGCAGCGTTTCCAACTTCACTTTTCCAGCCAGGACAAACAATGTCAAGTATAATGGCAAATGAATTTGCTGAAGCGTCACAAGCAGGATTACACATGTCTGCTTTAATTGGAATAGGACTGATTCTATTTATCGTAGCACTTGGGATTAATATGGTGGCACATCTTCTTGTTGCCCGAGTAATAAAATCACATGAAGGAGCTGTGCAGGCATGATTACAGTTGAACAAAGGGCAGAATTTAGAAAACATTTCAGATATAACGTAGGTAGAAGATTAGTAATAGACAAGATTGTAAAAGGAGTTGTTTTTGGTTGTGTTGTTTTAGCTATTGTACCGCTAGGAAGTATTTTGATTGAAGTTTTCACAAATGGCTCTGCTGCTCTAAGTATAGAATTTCTTACACAGATCCCAGGAGCTGTAGGAAGTGCAGACGCTGGTGGAATAGGACCCGCAATTCAAGGAACTATTGTATTAATTGGCATGTCTAGTCTGATTGGTGTTCCGGTAGGAGTAATGGGAGGAATTTTCC
This sequence comes from Nitrosopumilaceae archaeon, assembly GCA_035631875.1. Taxonomy (NCBI): domain Archaea; kingdom Thermoproteati; phylum Nitrososphaerota; class Nitrososphaeria; order Nitrosopumilales; family Nitrosopumilaceae; species Nitrosopumilaceae archaeon. The sequence continues at coordinate 100,584 of DASQHX010000013.1, forward strand.
TTTCAGAATATGGTGACAACAGATATGGAAGAACAATTCGATTCTTTAATGATGTATTGGCAGAATTTCCAACTATTGTAATTGGCATCTTTGCATTTGTTATGATCGTTCTTACTCTAGGAAATTTTTCAGTTTGGGCTGGCACTTTTGCACTTTCAATTATAATGCTGCCTATTATTACAAGAACCACTGAGGAATCACTTAAACTAGTTCCAATTACATACAGGGAAGCAGCATTTGCACTTGGGATAAAAAGATGGGCTGTAATTACAAAAATAATTCTTTCTCAAGCAAAAAATGGCTTGGTGACAGGAATTTTACTTGCTGTTGCAAGAATTGCAGGTGAAACAGCACCTTTGATTTTTACAATTCTTGGTAGTAGTCAGTTTATGGCTGGTTTTGACGGTCCAATTGATGCACTGCCACTTAGAATTTGGAGACTTTCATCACTTCCATATGATAACGCAGTGGCACAAGGTTGGGGAGCAGCATTAGTTTTAATATTAATGGTACTTTCAATAAATATCGGAGTTCGATATATCGTGTTGAGAAAGAAAGGAAGAGGACTCAAACTTAGGATGCTAGGAGGTGCTCTATAATGGAAACAATAGAAAAATTACCAACTAAAATTATTACTACAGAAAATCCAAAATACAAACTCATAGCAGAAAATATTGTTGCAAGCTACGATGGTGTTGTAGCAGTAAAAAATATCACGATGAAATTCCGAGACAAAGCAGTCACAGCTTTGATTGGTCCGTCTGGATGTGGTAAAACGACATTCTTAAGATGTTTGAACAGAATGCATGAATTAACAAAAAATGCCAAAATTGAAGGCAGAGTTTTACTTGATGGCGAGGATCTCTATACTAACAAACAGGATCCAATTATTAATAGAAGAAAGATTGGCATGGTTTTTCAAAAACCAAATCCTTTCCCCACAATGTCAATTTATGATAACGTTGCAGCTGGTTTGAAATTAAACGGTCTTAGAAATAAATCCGTGATTGATGATATAGTTGAAGGGTGCCTTAAAATGGTCTACTTGTGGGATGAAGTGAAAAGCGACTTGAAAAAACCAGGAATGAGTCTTTCAGGCGGTCAACAACAGCGTCTCTGTATTGCAAGAGCACTTGCTATACAGCCCGAAGTACTCTTAATGGACGAGCCTGCTTCAGCACTTGATCCAATAGCGACTCAAAAAATTGAAGAAATGATAAACGAATTAAAAAAAGAATATACCATAATTATAGTGACACATAATATGCAACAGGCAACTAGGGTTTCAGATTATACTGGCTTTATGTATCTAGGGGATTTGATAGAATTTGGGGAAACAAAACAAATATTTGAGAACCCTAGGAATGAAACTACGGCAAGATATGTACAAGGCCAGTTTGGATAAATAATGACGCGTCTTATAGATCCGCATCTTACGCACTTGTCTGAATTGATGCAACAAATGTGTGATTTATCTATCAAAAGCATAAACTTGGCCATCGATTCATATCTTGGTGGGCAAAATGCACGAAACGAGGTTCACGAAATTTCTAACCAAATATTGAATTTGTATGATCAAGTGGGAGATTTGACATTTGATATGATCTTAAGGTATCAACCAGTAGCAAGCGATTTTAGATTGATTAGATCATCAATTGAAATTTCATATGGATTTACTCGATTTGGAAGATATGCATATGATATTACTGTAGTGAGGGATACGTTTGGAGATCTTTCAGAATGTAAAAATGAAGTAATATACACACTTTCTGGTGAAATAAAACATATGATTAATCTAGCAGTACAAAGTTTTGCTAGACTTGATTTAGACACAGTAAAGCAGCTTTTAACAGATGAAGATCTTGTTGATAAATACTATAACAAACACCTTCCAACACTGATTAACTCAAAGAATACAAAATGTGCCCTTGCTGATGCGCTTGTTCTTAGATATCTAGAAAGAATAGCTGATCATGCTGCTTTCATAGGTGAATCTGTCACTTATATCGTGACAGGAAAGCGTAAAACTCACTAGTTAAATTTTCAAACGATATAGAAAAATTATTCGTTTCTGCCAATCCTAACTATATAGATTACTATAATTCTGGATTACTATGTAATCTATGGAGTTTAAATTAAATAACATGAGGTATCTCATAAAATTAGTGATAAAAAAAATTATTTTAGGTGTGGTTTTAATGCTTATCTTAGTCATACCGGCAACATCCCTTAACATAATAGCACAATCTGCATTGAGTCTAAATGCAGCAGGTGCAACATTCCCGTTTCCTCTAATTGATAAGTGGAGAGTTGAATATAACAAGATTCATCCAGACGTCACATTAAATTATCAATCAATTGGTAGTGGTGCAGGAATTAAACTACATACAACCAAAGCAGTTGATTTTGCTGCATCTGATGCACCATTACAACCATCTGAATCTTCTGCAGCACCTGGAACATTACATATTCCAGAAACGATTGGCGCAGTCACTATCACATATGACATTCCAGGAATTGCTAAAGGTCTAAAATTAACTGGTCCTGTTATTGCGAATATTTTTAGCGGTAACATAACTCACTGGAATGACAAAATGATATCAACATTAAACCCAGATCTAACCTTACCAAATCAACAAATTGTTGTAGCCCATCGTTCTGATGGGTCTGGTACAACTTTTGTATTTACAAGCTATCTTTCTAAAGTTAGTCCTGATTGGCAAACCAAAATTGGACAAGGAAAGAGTGTTCCATGGCCATTAGGAGTTGGAGGCTCAGGAAATGCAGGAGTTGCAGGAATAGTTAAGAGTACTCCGTATAGCATTGGGTATGTAGAACTAGCTTATGTGATGCAAAATAACATGACATATGCATTTGTTCAAAATGCAGATGGAACGGCATTTGTAGAACCAACTCTTGACACTATAGCAGCTGATGCAGCATCTGCGGCAACAAATCTACCTTCTGCAGATGGTGATTGGAGCAAAATATCTATAGTTAACGAACCAGGAAATAACTCGTATCCTATTTCATCATTTACTTATCTTTTGGTATACAAGGATTTATCACAAATAAAGGGAATGACCCAGGACAAAGCAAAAGCAATAGTTGACTTTCTCAATTGGGCAATTCATGACGGACAACAATTTTCATCATCATTGCTTTATGTACCATTGCCAGACGCAGTGGTAAAATTAGACGAACAAGGAATTTCACAAATACAATACAATGGTGGACCTGTTCCAGAATTTGGTACAATAACAGCTCTAGTACTTGCAATTGCAATTATATCTATAATCGCTGTTTCTGCAAAGACTGGACTAAGATTCGTACCAAAATACTAGAACAAACAACTTTTTCATTTTTTAGTTACAATTTTCAAATAATATTCAATAATAAAAATTCTATATGCAAATGATTTTTTCTAAAATATGTTTGATCATCTTGTTACTTTTTGATTTTATCGATCATTTTCATATTTTTTCATTAATCAAAATTTTTATAGAGAATTTTTTCTATCTAAATGTAATTTTGATTTCTATATAGATGTGATGTGTTATAGCTGTTTACGTAATCTATGGAAGTCATATGTAAATAACTAACATCGTCTCATAAGCTCAATGACGAAAAAAATCATTTTAGGTGTAGCATTAATGCTTATCCTAATAGTACCGACAACATCACTTAGTGCACATGCAGACACCGTACCACCTGCACCACTTGATAGTGACAAGTACACGATAAAAGCAGCAGGTGCAACTTTTCCATTTCCGCTAATTGATAAGTGGAGAGTTGACTACAATGCTCAATATCCTGGAATTAATCTAAACTATCAAGCAGTTGGAAGTGGAGCTGGCGTAAATCTCTACACTAAAAAGGTGGTTGATTTTGGCGCATCTGATGCACCATTGCAACCAAGTGAAGCAGTAAAAGCACCAAACACACTACACATTCCTGAGACAATGGGTGCAATTGTAATGACCTATAATCTTCCAGAATTCCAAAAAACTGGATTAAAGCTAACAGGTCCGGTCATAGCTGATATATTTTTGGGAAAGATATCAACATGGAACAACCCTGCAATTGCAAAGCTAAACCCAGGTGTTACACTTTCTGCAAACAAAATTGTTCTTGTACATCGTTCTGATGGTTCAGGTACAACATTTGCTTTTACGGACTATCTTTCTAAAGTAAGTCCGGCGTTCAAAGGAAGAATTGGACAAGGCAAATCAGTACCATGGATTACAGGAGTAGGTGGTTCAGGAAATGCAGGAGTAGCAGCAATTGTAAAGAAAGTGCCTTGGTCTATGGGTTATGTAGAACTGGCATATGCAAAAACAAACAAGTTTGCTGGATCCAACATACCTATGACATATGCATACATACAAAACCATGACAAGACTGCATTTTTGGATGCTACTGTGGATACTACATTAGCTGCAGGCCAAGGAGCTGTGACATCAATGCCACAATCTGATGGTGACTGGAGCCATGTATCTATAAACAATGCGCCAGGAGCTAACGCATATCCAATTGCAACCTACACGTATCTATTGGTCAATGAAAACATTGACAAGATAAAGGGAATGGATGCACAAAAAGCAAGTGATCTAGTTCACATGTTGTACTGGTTTGTAACAGACGGACAACAAAGATCAACAAAGCTATTGTATGTGCCATTGCCTAGCAGTGTAGTACAAATTGATGAAAGCGGTCTTCATAAAATAATGTTCAATGGCAAGCCAGTGTGGCCTTCCAGTGGATATTAGAAACAACTAATCCTTTTTTCTTTTTTAAAAATCTCTAACGAACGTTATAAAATGATAAAAATTTAAATTGAAAATGATTCTACTTGATTTGTCTTTTAATCTACAAACTCAAAGCTAACACAATGCAAGAATCAGAAACTTCAAGACATTTGTCAGACATCTCTTCAATTGCCTCGACAACATCTTTGAGTAATAACAACTCTCTTGTATTTGCAATTTCGTCTAAAACTTTGATGGTAAGTTCACGGTATTTTTCATCAACACTTCGTTCTATTTTTTGTGATTCATGAGCAAGATCAATTGCCACTATGGAATTTCCACTTAATGCCCGCACAATTTCATTTAGCTTGTATATTTGGTCTACAGCAAGCGCAATTAAATCCGAAATGTCTTTGTCAAGTTTTTCTTTTTTTAGAGTGACAGCTTTGATGTTTGATAGTTTGAAAGCAATTCCTGTGATAAATCCAGCAATTTCATCTGTGACATAAGCTGTGTGTAAAAGATTCTCTCTGTTCATCATAAGACCACCAACGTCTGCAATCTCCCTTGTTATCTTTCGACGTAACGATTCCACCTCGTCTTCTGTATTTTTTATTCTTTCAAGGACTTGCTTGATTTCTGCCTTGTCTGGTTTTATTATGAGTCCTGGTAATGTGGCAAGATCTCTTACTGCATTTAAGATTCGGTTTATTTCATCTTGCAAAACGGCAAGCGCCTTTCGCTTCGCTTGAACCTCTAATTCCCCACTATACATCCAGACGTTGTTTGTGATGGTAGCAGCTAATAATCGTTACGTAGATTCCTAATGTTAAAGGTAGTTTTGCTTCTCTTCCTGAACCACTCTTTTTTGTCCATTATACAATGAAATTATCTCTTGATCAGTTGTGGCATTTTCAGGAGTTTTCTCTAATCGTATCCTTCCAGTGAACTTTGGAAAACGAAGTGCCAGACCACTTCCCTTTCTAATTGCATCCATTGCTGTTTTGTGTATCGGACTAAGTGTGATTTCTGAAGCTACCACTTCAATTACAACTTCGGGCTCAAACCAAACATCTGCTTCAAGGCCGCTTTCAATTCTCAGATTTTTCTTTATAGTTATCTTGTCAGAAAGAATCTGATAAAACTGATCTAAACTTTCGTCAGTAAATCCAGTTCCTACTTTACATATGCTGGAAAACGTATCAGTTTCATTGTTATAAGTTGCAAGCAACAATGCTCCATATTTACCGGTCCTCCTACCTCTTCCATAAAATGCTCCAATGACAACAAGATCCAAACTGTCGCCTAACTCATTTCTATATTCGCGTTTGAGCTTGAGCCAGTTACTTCCTCTGGCACCAGCTTTGTAAGTGCCATCGAGTTGTTTTAACATCAGTCCTTCACACCCAACATTAATTGCGTTTTCTAGGAAATCTTCCACATCGTTATCGTTTTTTACAATTGTCATAGGTACGAGTTTTGCAAAGGTGTCTTCTTTTACTAGTTTCTCTAGTATTTTTCGTCGCTCTTTATATTGTATATCAAGACAGCTTTTACCGTCTACAAACATGATGTCAAAAAAATTCACAGTAATAGGATACTGTGATACTGCTTTTGCTACCCCGTATTTTCGTCTGCGGTGCATAAGTTCCTGAAATGCAAGAAATTCTCCAGAATCTTCATTGATTGCAACAGCTTCGGCCTCTAAGATCACTTCATTTGCCTTAATTGCACTACCAATTTTTTCAACAATATCAGGATAATAGTTTGTAATGTTTTCAAGACTTCGAGAATAAAGAATTATTTTTTCACCTTGGAGATGTACTTGTACACGTTCCCCATCTAGTTTGTATTCTGCAGCAAATTCATCGCCCATTTTCTCATGTGCCTCTTGTGGACTCTTGACCCTTTCTGCAAGCATTGGCCTCACAGGACTAAATACAGCAACTTTGAAATTTTTTATCGCATCTATTCCATCTTTTGCAACAGCTGCTGCTACCTTGCCCAAATCACTTGATACATTGTATGCATGTTCTAGCATCCCGCGGTTTTCTTTTGTTCCTGTAAATGCAATTGCAAGAGCGTCTAGAATAGTAAAATCAGCAATACCTAATCGTAAAGAGTTTGTAATTATCTTAAGGATAAACCCTGCTTCGATCGGGGTTGCATCATTTAAGAGACTAGAAATGTATTTCATTTTCATATCCTGAGAACGTGCTCCTTTTAATTCTGCAATCTTGTACAATGTATCATAAACTCTTTCAACCGTAATGTCTTGCGTAAGAAATGTTGTTTGTGTTTTTTGCTCCAATATTTTTGAAGCAGCTTGACCAAAATCTCCCACCTTGTTATATTCTTGCTGGATTTTTTTTGCTGGTATGCCAGCAGATTTTGATATTGCTTTTATTGCGATTTTTTCAGCAATGCCCATTTCTATTCCTTCATGATCAGGTCTTAACTTGCCCTGCAAAAGATAAACTACCTGTGAAATAATTTCTGGAGGAGTGATCTTAAATAAATCAACCAGATATTTTGTTAATTCTAGTCGTTTTGTTGTACCCTCCATGAATTTTAATGTCTCTGCTACTAGTGAAAATTTCATCTGCGGATTTTTACCAATTGTGGAATAAAAGGTTGAGTTATTTTAAATGAAGATGTGCTTTTATCTTAAGCCTAATTTCAGGTGACCTTTTAACAAGAATGGCGTGAAAATCTGATAATTCTTCAGACTCTAGATATCTTTTGTTTCTTGTCAAAAATCCATCAAAGAAAACTCCTGAGATGTATCCAATATACAGGCCAAATGCAAAGTCTACTAAAGTTGTTATTTCTGTAGCAAACCCTTTGGATTCAGCTAAAACCACCTTGGGATAATCAAGCGCATACACTATGACATCGTTAAGATTTTTTTCCTCAATTACATCTAATCCCATACCAAGACCGAGACTAGCAAATATTTAGGATTTCTGCACGCTTTGTTCGTTTATAAATAGGTCCTTACAAAAAAATCCACATGGGTGGAGCAAAGAAAAAATCTCCGGCACAAGCTGAAAAATCACAAACAGCTGAAGCTGCAAAGAAGGAAGGGCCAAAGAAAGGAGAGAAGAAAGATCAAAAGTCAAAAACTAACATCTCTGTAATAATTGATGAGAATCAAGCAATGAATTTCATTAAAAGTGCCAAAGTTTTCACTGTACAAGAAGTATCAAGACAAACAGGAGTAAAGATTTCTACTGCAAACGCCTTTTTACTGAATCTGTTACAAAAAGGATCAGTTAAAAGAATAAGTGGACATAGCGGACATCATATCTATCAGCCTGCCTGAGTTATCAAAAATACATCTCCGGGTTTTACTTCGTTGAGTGCATCAATGTTTGATGTTACCTTCCCTATGAGTGTCATTGATTTTGTAGATTCAAAATCATTTACAAAAAAACAGATGGATCCGTTTGCAGCCATAAAAGCAACATCACCCTTTTTGAATTGGGTTCGCAGTTTTTCTCCACCAGTGTTTACCCGAGTTTCCATATATGCAAAGCTGTTTCCCATCATGTGTGCATTTCCTTCCAATGGTACAGATCTAGTAAGATTACCGACTGTTTTTGGTGCCAAGTGACGTTTTAACTCAAATTTCAATTCTGATTTGCCTTTTATCTTCAAAATAGCCTCTATTTTTGAAACTGATCCTGTGCTCATTTTTCAAGAGGAGGATTATGAATTATATAACGTTTGTTTAGACAGTTGATTAATGTCCGATGAACCTGAGGAGATTATTCCAGATACTGAAGAAGTTCCAGCAGAGCCAGAAGAAGTAGAACCAGTAGTAGAAGTTGTAGAGACTGTTGAGGCTGAGGTTACTGAGGAAGATGGAGAGAAGGTAGTAGCAAAGAAAGAAAAAAGAGCAAAAAAGGGTGATCTTTCTCCAGAAGAACTAGCAGAGCAAGAAAGACTGCAAAAAATTATTGATGCGAGAGAGATAATTGAGATAGACCCAACTCATACACCTGTAGAATATGAAACTACTACCAAAGGCAAGATAATGATAGGTCCGCCCACATTAACTCGTTTTGAAAAAGCCAGAATTTTGGGCGCAAGAGCTTTACAATTATCGCTTGGAGCACCACCATTCATAACAATTCCAAAAGAAGTTGCGACTTCACTTGATCTAGCTTATACCGAACTTGAAAGGCGTGTTATCCCAATTACTATTAGGCGAGTATTACCAAACGGGGATTTCCAGAACATATCGATAGATCTTTTTAACTAATGAATGAATTATCGATAAGACTTAAATGAAATGCATAATTTTGGTGATGTGATTGAGCTTATTGAGTGAAATAAAAGAAGAGGAAACTCAACTTATTGGCAAACCTTCCTTTTCAAACGAAGGAAAGGTATTTGTAATAAGAGAAGAGCCTGTGATGGAATGTGCACTTGACGTATTAATGGATCTTGGAAATTCTGGTCAAGTCACACTGGTAGCCAAAGGTAATGCAATTCCTACTGCAGTTGCAGTAGCTAATGTTGTAACAGAAAACATGATGAAAGGAAATTCCAAAATTGTTGACATTTCAGTGGATAGTGAAAATGGATCAGGTAAATACGGGATGACCTTGATTTCTACTATAAAAATAATAATTGCTAAAACAAACTAAAACGAAGTTCCAGGTCCCTTTAACAACATATTTTCACATTCTTTGCATATTGCTTCATCAATGTTTGTCTCCAAATTGTGGTGAATGTCGCATATTAGCAAACTAGATTTTATGTAATTGCAAAGACCAATGAATTTTGAAAGACTTGCTGGTGTATATGCCATGTTTGATGAAAGATTGTTACAAATATCATTTATCATCTCTGATACTTCTTTTACTTCAAGTAGCTTGTTTATGAGAATTGGATCTCCTCTAGTTCCTCTCACGTAGTTGCTTATTGCTGCTTGTGTTACGCCAAGGAGCTTAGACACCTCTTCCTCACGTATGCTGTGCTCTTCAATGAGTTTTTTTGCAAGTATGGCACGTATGGCAGGTATCAGTGTTTTTGTTTCAATTTCTGCCGGAAGTAGCATAACAAAATTGCTTCTGTAAAATATTTAAAGCTAATCTTATTTGCCAAGATACCTTATTTTAGTGAGAAATTCAAATCTTAAATGTTGCAAGAAATTTGTTCAAATCTTCACAAACTGCTCTCTACAGTAGTAAATAATTGTAGATCAGAAAGCATTGCGTTATCGGGAGGGTTGGATAGTTCAATTTTGGCTTTTTGTCTAAATGATAAAAAAGTTAACACATTTACTACTATATCCAAGGACTTTATTTCTACAGATTTGGTATATTCGCAGTTAGTGGCAAAACAAATTGGATTGCCATTAGAGGTACAAACCGCATCAATAGAACAATTGTTATATGCTATAGATAAAACAATAAAAATTCTCAAAGTCTTTAATCCTATAGAAATTCGTAATGCAATTGTCATGTTTTTGACAATTAATATGGTAAAGGAAAAAGGCTATTCTAGTATAATTACAGGTGATGGAGCAGATGAACTTTTTGCAGGTTATCATTTCTTTCAAAAACTGACACCTGTAGAACTGCAAAAGGATTTGGAAAGAATATGGCAGGTAATGCACTTTCCTACTAAAGTAATTGGTGAATCTATTGGAGTTGACGTTGAAATGCCATTTCTTAATGATTCTATTGTTGAATATGCAAAGTCAATACCTGCAGATCTCAAAGTACGTGAAGAAAATGGTAAAAAATTTGGAAAGTGGATTCTAAGAAAATCTTTCGAAGGAATAATTCCTAAGGAAATAGTTTGGAGAGAAAAATCAGCTATGCAGGACGGTTCTGGAACTGCAGGACTGACATCATTTTTTGGTAATAATATTTCTGATTCTGTGTTTAAAGACAAACTTTTACTTTATCTTGAAACTGAGAAAGTGAGATTAGGAACAAAAGAATCTCTTTATTATTATGAGATATATCGCAAATATTACGACCCTCCTGCCTTTTTAGGAGTATCAAAACCCAGATGTCCAGAATGTAATGGTGCCATCCCAACAGGTTCGCACTTTTGTCGTATGTGTGGAAGTTTTCCTATCTAGTCTTTTTTCCACTTGTTTGGCTTTTTAACAAAAATACGTTTACATCCATGGCAACAAAAATAATACTTTTTTCCCTTGTATTCGTGTACTAACGCCAGGCTCTCATCAAGTTCAATTCCACAAACAGGGTCTACTGGCATACGTCACCTCGATTATCTTTTCTATTTAAAACTTCAGTTGATAATCATGATGTGAACCTAGCTGTATGATTATGAAGATAGCTTCTTGATCATATCTGTAAACTCTGTATTTGATAATGGTTCGATTTTAATTAATTCGAGATTCTCATTAACATGATCTGCAGTTTTCTGTCCTACAAGTGGAGCTATTATTCCAGGTGTAGATCTTACAAATTGTAATGCACGATGTGATGGTTTCTGTAGATTTCCAAATTCTGGTATTGTATTTGGTTTGAGAAGTTTTGCTTGCATAAGAGGAACGCTTGCAAAAACTCCTATTCCTAAATTTATTGCTGTTTCTAATATTGATGCTTTAGAATCATTTACAATCTGATTTTTCAAAATTAAAGCTTGATCAAGATACATGTTGTAAGGAAGTTGAATAAATCTAAAACCGTGTTCGTTTCCTCCTACCTCTTTTGCAAGTCTAATTACATCTGAAAGTAGGATATGTTGCGGATGTTCATTTGGTACTCTGAAACAATCCCAAGTTGCCATGCCGTAATATCTGATAGTGCCACTTTTTCTTTGCTTTTCATAAAATTCGAAAACATTTTTTAATTTCTTCATAAATTCTTCTTTTGGAATGTCTTGTAGTTGACCTTCTGCTGCATTGTGAAGATAAATCAGATCAACACACCCAAGTCCTAAATTCTTCAAACTTTGATTAAGTTGCTGCTCTAGATATGGTATTGTCATACAATGATACCCTGAAGAAATATCATTTGATTTGATTACACCTGGTTTGACTAGTATGTTGTGAATGTATTGCCAAAATTCTTCATTGACATCACCATCATTTGTCACATAGCCATTTTTTGTGCTAATGAACAACTCTTCTCGTTTGGCTTTGCCTTCTTCTAATAATTCTGATACTGCTCTGCCTACCGATCTTTCTGCTTTTTGAGAGCGATAATTTATTGCAGTATCAATTACGTTTATTGCAGAAAGAACTGATTTTTTGATAGCTTCCTTTACTAGATTATCCGTGATATTGTCAACATTTCCAAGATATGTTCCAATACCTATTGATGATAGAGTCAGTCCACTGAATAGTCTAAAATGGTTCTTTGCAGCAGACTGATTCCTTTTTGCAAAATTCAAAGTACCTTCGGGTGTAGCATAGCCTGTAATCATAACATGTCTTTTCTCATGGTTGATTTAATTGTAATGTGGTTTATTTTGGCAAAAAAAGAAAACTTAGGACAAGTAACAATCCTGTAATCCTGCTATATGATACAAACAAACCCATTGCTGGAACGATTTTATCAAGATCATCAAAATTTTGTTTCAACCTCAATCCTGATTTCATTAATAGTGGAATTGTAAGCAAGGTTATCAGTGAAAGAATTGGAAACACATGCGTAGCTGTTCCTAATATTATGACACCATATGCAATAATTGGGAAAACCCATACTGCATTAGATGCCTTTTTTTTACCTAGCATTATGACTAGAGTTTTTCTACCGCCTGCTTTGTCAGCATCAAAATCAGGAAACGAATTGACAAATAATACTAGTGAGGATAACACCCCGACAACAATTCCACCAAGTATGGGTTCAACTGTAATGTGAGAAGTTTGTACAAAAAATGTACCAAGTACAATCATGGCACCCTTTATGGCTACAAAAATTTCGCCTAATCCAGAATCAACAATTCTTGTGGAATAAAAGTAAATGGAAATTATGGCAAATACAAGTATGATTGCAATGGTTATTCCTTTTTCAAAAATAAAATAGCCTCCTACTGCAGAACCTATGATTAGGAAAATTATTCCAGCTCGGTAAACATCATTTGGTTTTAGTAACCCTTCTGGTAATACACCAGTACCGCCACTGAACTTGGTTCTTTGTGTTTTTGTATCTATGTTACGCTTGAAATCCCAATAATCATTAAGCAAATCTACGCTTGCATGCAACGCCATAACTCCGACAAATGTTAAGATGCCATATAGGATGTCGATGGTTTGGTGTTGCCACCAATTTATGGCAAGACCAAGACAAACTGCAATCACTGAGGCAAGAAGAAACTTTACTCTGATTACTCTAAACCAACTAGATAGCATTTACACTAAAGACTCGTCACTTATACTAAGTGGTTTTCTTCCCATAAATCCTTCGTCCTTTCCATGCCAGAATTTGATTTCGGTCTCCCCTTCTTTCCAACAAAGCCACACTTCTTCTTCAAACCTTTGTGATGGAAAATCTAGCAGACCTTCATCTATGCTTTTAATCATCACACCCATTTTCTCTAAATCTTCAATGGATTTATAAAAATCGGATAATGCTAAATTAAGTTCTTGTTTTTTTATTACATAATCTTTGAAGCTTGACATGTACTTTGGGTTGTTTTCCATTTCGCTTTGAATTTTGAAAACCTCATTTTTCATATTGAGAATATTTTTAAACTTTTTAATAACAACTGGAAGAATCTCATTTGCATCTTTTATACTAAAATATGAAAACATTAGTAAATTACGAAATGACCCAGTTAAAAGTATATATGCTGTTTTGCAATTATTTTTCTGATTAAATTGATGATATGATTTCTGCAATCATTCTTGATGCCAAGTGTGACGTTCTATCCTTAACATCATAATTTGGACAAACCTCCATTATATCTATACCAATTGCTCTTTTTGCAAGTGATTTGAGCAAATATATGGCTTCAGTATTACGCAGACCCATTGGAACTGGAACTGATACTCCAGGTGCATAAGCTGGATCTATTGCATCCATGTCAAAAGATACATACACATTTTTTCCAATCTTATTCGCTATGGTTTTTTCTGTTTCCACTATTCCATTTTTTATTATATCTAGAGGAGTAATTACAGTGACATCGTATTTTTTTAGATTTTCAATTTCTTCTTGTTCTGGGGTTCTAATACCAATCTGTAGGCTTGATTTTAGATCAATGTAAGATAATGAATCATAAAAGACCGAACCATAATAATTTTGAGTAGAGCCAATAAAATCAGGATGGGCATCAAAATAAACCAAAGAAATTGGGCCTAATTTTTTTGAAATTGATTTTATTATTTCTAAAGAAATAGAATGATCACCACCTATTGATATTGGAATTTTAGATTTTGAAATTATGTTATCTATTACGTTTCCTATTTCGGGTTTTTTCACATTCCCGTAATCATAAATTTTCTTTTTTATTCCTAAAATAGGCAATCCTAGTGATGTCTTGTCACCTCTGGTGTATGTGTCCCTGATGCAAGAAATTTCGCGAATCTTGTCTGGCGCCTCAGACGATCCTTTTCTTAGTGCATGTGATTTTGATTCGTCTGGGATTCCTATTATGACAATATCTGAATCATCAAAATTATTCGTGTTTGCCCAACAAATCTTCATCTGTATACTCTGAACTAGTAATTATAAAAAATTTTGAAATATTGTATCTATGAATAAAATGCATCTCTTTAAGTTATATCGCCTACAATAACTCTACGTATTTTATCTTTGCTTGATATGACAAGTGCACCATCATCATCTATTCTAAGTGCTTTTCCACTCAACTTTTCATCTGGCAATTTTATAGAAATTGATTTTCCAATTGTTGAAGATCGTTTTGTCCATTCTTGCATGATGTTCTTTAGATCATTTTTTAATGAAATTTGATAGAGTTTTTCAAGTTCTACAAGAAATCTTTGAACTAATTTTATAGGATTCATGTTTTCATTTTTCTTAAGAAGAGTCGTAACACCATAATAATTGGCTGTGTGCTTGATCATTTTTTCAATCTCAGTAGGATTAATTTTGAAATTAATTCCAATACCAAGTACCAAATAATCAATTTTACCAGATTCTATAGAGGCATCAATCAATATGCCTGCAACTTTTTTATTGCCAACTGTTACATCGTTTGGCCATTTCAATTTTGGTTTAATTTTTAAAATTTTTTCAATTGCAATGGCAAGAGCAAGTGAAGTAATGAGAGGAAATAGCGTAGACACTGAAATCTCAAACTCTGGATGTAAAATCAATGATAGCCAAATACCACCACTTGGAGAAACCCATTTCCTATCCAGTCTTCCTCTCCCATGTGTCTGTTTTTCTGAAATCACTATTGTTCCACTCTCAATTTTTTTTGAAGCAAGTTCAATTGCAAAATTTTGTGTAGAGTCAAGTGTATCAAAATAGTAAATTCTTTTACCAATGAATTTTGTTTGAAGACCATCACTTATTTCCCAAGGCAGAAGCAAATCTGTTGTTTTGATTAATTTGTATCCTGATTTTGGTTTTGAGTCTATCTTGTATCCTAATGATTGCAGTTTTTTGACATGTTTCCAAACTGCAGCACGACTTAGCTTTAGAGAATCGCTCAAGTCTTGACCTGATAGGTATTCTGATTTATGAGATTTGAGTAGAGTAACTATCTTGACAAGGGATGTATTATCAAATGAGGTATACACACAAAACCAAAGGCAGGTAGGGTAATTATTGTTATATTCTTGTTTACTCTTTTAATAAATTCTGGATTTTTTCTTCCAGAAATTCATTCTGGCCAAAGCTCACATCTCGTAGTATTCCCTTTTTATCAATGAGGATGGAAGATGGGGTTCCCCTTAATGCATATTCTTCAAAAGTTTCAGCTGAGTATTCTTTACTTTTTAGATATTGTTTGATTTTTTCAATTATCTCTGCTTTGGAATGTTCATCATATGCATTAAAATCCGGAACATTTGCATCAATGAAACCAGATATTCTTTCTTGATTTATTGTTCCTGTTTCTTTTATTAGGGAATCCATTCCTACTGGAAACGGAATTTTATAAGGTAATTTGTTCTCAAGCACCAAATGACCATATTGCCCAAGTGCTTTGAGAGTTTCTCCAATCACTTCTCCTTTAGAAAGCAAAAGCTCCAAGTTTTGTAATGTGTTTTTATCATAATCCTCAAAGGCAGTTGCCATTCCAAGTACAATCAATCCTTTTTTACGGTACTTACTGTAAATGTCAATAGATTGAGGAATTCCATACAGAAAACAACCTGGACAATTGACCTGAAAAACTTCTACAAGTATTACGTTATCTTTCTCCTTTTCGATGTTTGTTGGCAACCCTTGTACCCAATTTGAAATTTTAAGATTCGGGGCTTTTGCACCTATTTTTGCAACCATAAAGTAATTCTTAGATCTAATATCATTTTAAAAAGTATCTATTTGTTTTGAAAATGACTATTTATCAAGTACGAAAAGTTACGCAATTCTTTTATATGGCCTGACAATAGTCAGGTTAATGTCGTCTAAGTTAATGTTAGCACTGTTTGTTACAGCAGTACTTATGACATCAATTGCAGCAGTTACAATTCCTGCCGCAAGTGCTCTTACAAGCCGAAGTAGCTTCAATGATAACCACTATACGGCACTCTATCCTGGAGGTCCAAGAATTTGTGGCGATCATATTTGCGCACCAGGCGAGTATGACAAAATGCAACAGGCTCTTGCTGAAGCACAGATGAAAGGTAAGACTGGTTCTACAACACCTAGCACACCAACAACACCAACTACGCCAACAACCATGCCTCCAATGAACGGCACTTCAACAACAATGCCAGCAATGTCTGTTTGTGATAGTGTAAAAGCAACTCTTACTACTGCAGGGATTTCATCCACTGTAATAGCAAAAGTAATGGCTGATCTTAGCTGTAGTTAAAGAAACCTCTTTTATTTTTATTCATGAGATTCGTATAAGGTAACTTTTCATATTCTCTAGTTGATATTTGCTTGTCAAGTAATTCTTCGACAAGATATTAAACCAATTAATTGTAAGTTTGGTGTGGAAAAAGACGCTCATACTGATGAACAGATAAAAAAATTCTATGAACTAAAAAATATAGCTGTGGTTGGAATGTCGAAAAATCCTGAAAAAGCTGCGCATTATGTACCAAAATATCTTGCTGAAAAAGGATACAACATAATTCCAGTAAATCCCACTGCGGATGAAATTTTGGGTAAAAAGTGTTACCATGAACTTTCTGACATACCTGAACGTGTTGACATTGTTGATGTGTTTAGACCATCAGAACAAGTTATGCCAGTAATTAATGAGGCAATAAAACTAAAGCCAAAAGTAATATGGTTGCAAGAAGGAATACACAACATTGAAGCTGAATCTCTAGCACAAAAAGCTGACATTGAAGTAATTTTTAATAGATGCATGTTAGCAGAACATCAGCGACTCTTTTAAGACATGTCTGAAATTCCTTTTACTGAATTTTATGAATCTCTTGTTAAATTGGCAAAATCATTTGAAGAAAAAGATTTACTATTAAAGATTCAACCAGACTTGGAAGCAAACATAATAAGAATATATGGTGAAAAAACTGATTCTCTAGTACTTGCCAAGACAGGATTGGAAGGAATTTCTGAACTTGCTTATACTACTGCAGAACATCATCCGTATTGGAGTTTGATATTCAATTCATCACAGATTTTGAAAATTGTGCTTGAAAAATGGAATGATAATTTAACAAAGGAAGAACTTGATGAAATTTCATGGAATACAGATGAAATTAAGAATACTGCTAGAAAACTTGAAGAAAAATAAATATTTTCTAACTTGGGGTTTCTTCGGCAGAGATAAATATTCAAATTTCTGTGATCAAATCAATGCCAATTCGAATTGGCCTTATTGGTAAAACCAATACCGGTAAGACTACATTTTTTAACGCTGCAACTCTTTCCCATTCTGAAATCTCTACCTATCCTTTCACAACAAAAAAACCAGAAAGAGCCATGGGTAATGCAATAACTCCATGTGTTCATACTGAATTTAATGTTCAAGACCAACCACAAAATTCAAAATGTATGGATGGTTGGCGCTTTATTCCTATTGAATTAATCGATCTTCCAGGCTTGATAAAAGATGCTTGGGCTGGAAAAGGATTAGGTAATCAATTCCTCTCAGTCGCAACTCAATCTGACGCATTATTGCATGTTGTTGATGTCTCAGGAAGTGTGGATGCATCTGGAAAGATCACTGATGTAGGAAATGGTGATCCTATTGCAGATGTTTCAGACATTGAAGAAGAATTGATAATGTGGTACCTTAAACTTCTTGAAGGTAACAGAGATAAAATCTCAAAACTAATTCATTCAGAAACAGAACCATTGACTGCTTTGGCAGATGTATTTCGAGGAATTGGAGTAAAAGAAAATCATGTAAAAGAGGCATTAAAGATAACTGGTCTAGAAAACAAAGATTTTGATAATTTTGATATGCATGATAGTAAAAAATTTTCTGCGCGCTTGCGTCATATCTCTAAACCAACTTTGATAGTTGCAAACAAGATTGATTTGCCAGGTGCAGACAAAAACTTTGATAGATTACGAGAAAAATATGTTGACACGATAATTATTCCTGCAAGTGCAGATAGCGAGCTTTCTTTACGAAGGGCAGAACAGAAAGGCCTCATAAAATATGTGCCAGGCTCAGAGCAGTTTGAAATTCTGCACAAAAATGAATTAAATGAAAAACAGCTAGAAGCATTGAATTTCATAACGCAAGGTATACTAGGTGAATACATGCGAACAGGTGTTCAGTTTGCAATTAACGTGACTGTCTTCAAGTTGTTAAAAATGAATTCAATATACCCTGTGGCAAATGCTGAAAAACTATCCGACAAAAAGGGAAGAGTGCTACCAGATCTTATCTTAATGAAAGATGGATCCACAGTGGAGGATTTGGCAAAGGAGATACATTCTGACTTAACAAAGGGACTGTTGTATGCAAAAGATGTAAGATATGGAGTGAGATTGCCTACTGGTTATCAGTTGCGTGACAGGGATGTAGTATCTCTTGTTAGTGCAATGACAAAAAAATCCTAACTTTCTACACCTATTTTTTCTTGTTTTAACAAAAGAGTTCTGGTCTTATGATCAATTAACACTATGCCCATATCAGATATTTGCTTTCTGATCTCGTCAGCTTTTTGGTATTGTTTTTCATCTCTGTATTTATTACGTTTTACGATAAGTTCATTTATGATATTTTTTTCTTCATCTGAAATTTTTGATATTTTTAACCCCAGGATTTCTAGCATTTTCTCAAATTCTGGTATGATAATATTTGAAAATGATTGAGGTATATTTTTTTCTGATGCAACAAAGTTGTTTACATCCTTTACAAATCTAAAAAATACATTAAGGGCTAGAGACGTATTGAAATCAGAATTTAATGCTGTTTTAAACTCTTTTTTATAACTATCAGCAACCATTACCCATTGTTTATTTAAATCATCAAACGGTCTAACCAATTCGTCTTTCTCTGGTGAATTCAATTCGGCATAGCAGTTTTCAACCTGACGCCATTTTATTATGGTCTCTTTAAGGGCATCTTCTGAATAATCGATTGGTTTGGAATAATGTCCTGAAAGACAAAATAACCTAATTATGTTTGGCCCCCAGTTTTTCAAGACATGTTCAATTGATTTAGTATTGCCTAGTGATTTTGACATTTTTTCACTGTTTATTGTTACCATGCCAGCATGCATCCAGATTTTAGCAAAATTTTTTCCAGTATACGATTCAGACTGTGCAATCTCATTTTCATGATGAGGGAAAATGAGATCTCTTCCTCCACCATGGATTTCAAAATTCTCGCCCAGATATTTGAGACTCATCGCAGAGCATTCTATGTGCCAGCCAGGTCTTCCATCTCCCCATGGACTTTGCCAGTTTGGCTGATCACTTGCAAACTTCCACAACGCAAAATCTAGAGGGTCATTTTTTGTTTCATCAACTTCAATTCTTGCTCCTGACACCAGATCTTCTATCTTCTTTTTTGAAAGCTTTCCGTATTCTTTGAACTTTGATACGGAAAAATATACTCCGTTCTTTGATACATATGCAAAATTTTTCTCTATGAGACTCTTGATTAAATCTATCATTTCTTGTATGTGGTCTGTCGCTTTTGGATAATTGTCTGCCCTTTTGATATTTAGTCTATCAAAATCCTCAAAATAACGTGTAATGAACTTTGAACTAAGTTCTAATGGTGGAATGTTTTCTTGTTTTGCACGATTTATTATTTTATCATCCACATCAGTAAAATTTTGTATGAATTTGACTTTGAATCCATCTGATTCTAGGAATCTTCTTAGTGTGTCAAACACTATGATGGTTCTTGCATGACCTATATGACTTTCATCATACACGGTCACACCACAAACATAAATTCTAACAATTCCTGATGTGTCAAGATCTTCTTCTTTTGCTGTCAGGGTATCAAAAATTTTCAAATTAATCACTTTATTTTATATCTGACAAATCTTTGGTGTTATTCTCTTGTGTTCGTTATTTTTGTACATTTTGTAGATTTTATCAACAGCTAAATTATCAATGCCAGTAAGGTTAACTGTCTCTTGAATTGAAAATTTTTTATCAAATAAACAATAAAGAATTGCATCTATCTCATCATAATTTAGACCGATTTCAGCTTCTGCAACATGTCCCTCCCAAAGGCCAGGGCTGCTTTTCTTTGATATTATGGAATCAGAAATTCCAAGAAATTTTGCAAATTGTCTGATCTGAGTTTTGTAAAGTGATGCAATAGGTAACAAATCAGACGCACCATCACCAAATTTTGTAAAATATCCTATGAGAAACTCACTTTTATCACTAGACCCTAGTACAAGATATTTTCTAGCATTTGCATAATAATACAAAATGTTTGCTCTAATTCTAGCACTGAGATTTCCAAACGAGAATGGATTTGGTTCTAGGTACTTTGAATATTCTTTATTGATAAAACCAATATCAATTAACTTGTACTCTATACCTAACTTGTCTACAAGTTTTATTGCGTCCTCTGTATCGATTTTAGGTGTGGCCTTTGAATCTGGCATTATTAGTGCAAGTGATTTGTCTTTGAGAAATTTTGAACACAATACTGCTATAACAGCTGAATCTATTCCGCCGCTTAATCCAAAAACTAGTCCAAATGCTTGCCTTTGGGATACTTCTTCTACAAGAAATTTCCCAATTTTATTTTGTATGGAATCATAGGATTGTTTTGTAATTTCTTCTAAGATGCTCTGATTCAATAATTTTTAAACTGAGATTGCGGAATTAAACTTATCATACATCAATGTAAATGCCATCGTTTTTTGCTTCTACATTGTAAGTTTTTAGTTTGATTCCTTTGATGTAATCCTGTAATTCTCCGGTTTTAATGTTATAATGCCAAAAATGTAATGGGCATTCAACAATATCTCCTTCTAACTTTCCAGGTGCAAGTGAACCATCTTGATGAACACATACGGAATCTAGTGCATGAAATCCATCTTGGTTAAAGATCGCTATTCGTTTTCCATCTACCAAGAATTCCTTGCCTTTTCCTAGTGAAATGTCATTTTTTTCTGCAACTTTTTTCCATACCATTAATTTAAAACAAAATTTTGATCAATATTTAGATTGTTATTATGATACCATTTTATAGTCCTAATATTTGACTTCTTGATATGGGTAAAGTAAAGGATCCAAGCCTTGCAGAACAAGGTAAGACGTCATACGAATGGGCTAAAAACCACATGAAGATTCTTACAAATACAATTGGTCGTCTGAAGCGATCACAACCATTACGAGGTATTAGACTTGGTATTTGCTTACATATTACAAAAGAGACCTCTGTTTTAATTATGGGTGCAAAAGAACTTGGAGCTGAAGTAAGTGTATGTGGTGCAAATCCACTTTCTACACAAGATGATATTGCAGCTTTTCTTGATGAGAACGGAATTAACATTTATGCTTGGGAAGGCCAAACCACCGAAGAATATGATTGGTGTATTGAACAAATGCTCAGTCACAAACCTCAAATTCTAACTGATGATGGTTCTGACTGCCACAGCAAAGTACATGGGAAATCCAAGTTTTCATCTCTACAAATAATGGGCGGAACTGAAGAAACTACAACTGGTGTTATTAGATTAAAAGCATTGGCAAATCAGAAAAAACTCAGATATCCAGTTATTGCAGTAAATGACGCTTACACAAAACACATGTTTGATAATAGATATGGAACTGGTCAAAGCACAATTGATGGCTATCTTAGATCTATGAATTTACTTTTTGCAGGAAAACGTGTTGTTGTAGCTGGATACGGATGGGTTGGAAGGGGTGTAGCATCAAGAGCAAATGGAATGGGCTCCAAAGTTTTTGTTACAGAAGTAGACCCAATTAGAGCCTTGGAAGCTCACATGGATGGTTATGAAGTGCTTCCAATGGCAGAAGCCGCAAAGATTGGTGATATTTTTATCACTGCAACAGGGCAAACTGGAGTGATAAGAAAAGAACACATTTTAAAAATGAAGGAGGGTGCAGTGCTTGGAAATGTTGGTCACTTTGATGTTGAAGTGGATGCACACTTTTTACTTCATGGATCAAAATCAGTTAAACAAGTTAGACCCAATCTTGATGAATGTCTTTTGAAAAATGGAAAACGTGTTTATCTTATAGGAAAAGGCAGGATTGCAAATCTAGTTGCAGCAGAAGGACATCCTCCAGAGGTAATGGCACAATCATTTTCAAATCAACTTCTTTCTATGATACACATAGCAAAAAATCATAAAAAAATTGGAAAGAGAGTGATAACTGTTCCACAGGAGATAGATACGCAAATTGCAATCGATGCTCTAAATGCAATGGATGTCAAAACTGACAAGCCAACACCAGCTCAGATAAAATATGCCAAGAGTTGGGGATAGCTTAAATTCGCCTCACACTTTACACACCTAATGAACAATAGGGCAATCATTACTAGTGCACTCCCATATGCAAATGGAGAGATTCATCTTGGGCATGTTGCCTCTACGTATCTACCTGCCGATATTACAACACGATTTCTAAAACTCAAGGGAGTTGAAGCTTACTATATCTGTGCATCAGATGATTATGGTACTCCAATTCTAATTCAGTCAGAAAAAGAACAAAAAGATCCTCAGGAATATGTCAAGTTCTGGAACAAGCGTGATTATGAAGATTTCACTTCACTTGGAATAAATTTTGATTTTTTTTACAGGACAAGCTCACCTGAGAATGTAGTGTTTGTTCAGGATGTCTTTAAAAAACTACTTGCAAATGGGCACATCTATGAAAAAGAAATCATCCAGTTTTATTGTAAATTCGATAAAAAATTCCTGCCAGATAGATATGTGATTGGAACATGTCCATATTGTAAAGCGGATGATCAATATTCTGATCTTTGCGAAAAATGTGGTAGAGTTCCAGAAGAGATAGAAAATCCACGTTGTTCAATATGTAAAAACCAGCCAACCAAAGAAAAAACAAAGCATTATTTTTTCAAGCTGACAAATTTTGTAAAAGAACTAAATCAATGGCTAGAAGAAGATTCCTATCTTCAAAAAGACGTCAAAAAATACGTTCAAAATTGGATTAAAGATGGACTTGCAGACTGGGACATTACACGTGACATACACTGGGGGGTACCAATTCCGCTTCCTGAGGCAGAAGGTAAGGTGTTTTATGGCTGGTTTGATAATCATCTTGCATACATTTCTTCTACAATGAAATTTCTTACTGATAAGGGAATAGACGGAAAACAATTTTGGAACTCGGCAGACATTTATCATTTTATTGGTAAAGATATTGTGTATCATCATTACCTGTTTTTGCCTGCAATGAGAATTGGTATAAAAAAAGAATACAAGTTACCAGACTATATCCCCACGAGAGGCCATCTGATGTTACAGGCAAAAAAGATATCAAAGAGCAGAAATTGGTACATCGGTCTTAAAGATTTTCTTAGTCTTTATCCTGCTGATTATTTGAGATTTTATTTGACGTTGATTACGCCGCATAGTCAAGATGATCTTAATTTTGATTGGGAGGAATTTTCTGCAAGAATAAATTCTGAGCTAATTGGGAACCTTGGTAATTTTGTTAACCGTGCATTGGGTTTTACTCAAAAAAGTGTCAATGGCATAGTACCACAAACAGAAGAATTTGATTCTGCTGATACTGATGCACAAAACAAAATCAAAAACCTAGTAAATGATATGACCATATTGATGGAACAAAACAATCTAGATAAGGCACTCAAAAGGATATTGGAGTTTTCTGCCCACTTTAACCAATATTTTCAACAAAAAGAGCCGTGGAAAGGTGCAAGGGGGACAAACAACTGCATTTACCTTTCAGTAAACGCAGTTCGCAGCATTGCAATCGCACTTTTTCCATTCCTTCCAGAATCATCGGAGAAAATATGGATGCAACTTAATCTTACTGGTAAGGTCTTCGAACAAAAATGGAATTCCATCTCAGACTTGGCAGTATCCACTAATCATAAAATTGGAGTCTCATATCCTATTTTCAAAAAAGTGGAGATGTCTGATATTGAAAAATATAAAGCTAAACTTGGTGCATAATGGAATTTCTTGATTGGGTCTCACAAGATGGCAAGTTACTCCTAACTGCAAGAATAGTAAGAGCTTTTTCCTATGGGTTTCTTAGTATAATTCTTGCAATTTACCTGAAATTAATGGGATTTAATGAAATCTTCATTGGAATAGTTTTAACTGCAACACTAGTAAATAGTGTGATCTTTAACCTATTTGCAAGTTTTTACGCTGACAAGATTGGCAGAAAAAAAATTCTAATTATTTATGCAGTTTTGATGGCTATCTCTGGCGTAATCTTTCTTGTAACAAATAATTACGTTGCATTAATTGCATCTGCCCTTATTGGAACAATTAACGTAACTGGAACTGAAGTTGGTGCATTTTTGTCCATAGAGCAAGCAATACTGCCACAAACAGTTAATGATAATAGAAAAAGAAACTCAATTTTTGCCATTTATAATATGGTTGGCACGTTTGCAATGTCTGCAGGAGTTTTGCTTTCAGGATTACCTCAATATATCCAAAAACTGTATGGATTAAATCAAGTAGAATCAATTAGAATACTTTTTCTTTTTTACAGTATATGCGCTATTATTGTAATAGGCATCTACCTTTTCCTATCCAAGAAAATTGAGCTTGATCCAAGTATTGCTAAAACCGCATCAGTTCGCACCATCTCTCCAAAATCCAAGGGCATTGTAGCTAAACTGTCATCGCTTTTTGCAGTGGATTCCTTTGCAGGAGGCTTTGTAATTCAAAGCATAGTGTCATTTTGGTTCTTTACAAAATTTGGTGCAGACTTGACTACACTGTCTTACATCTTCTCTATTGCTGGTGCACTGACAGCCTTTTCATTTCTGTTTGCAACAAAAATTGCATCTAGGATTGGTTTGATAAATACGATGGTCTTTACCCATATTCCATCTAATATTTTGTTGATATTGCTAGCGTTTGCTCCTACATTTCCATTAGCAATTGGATTATACTTGGCAAGAATGAGTTTGTCTCAGATGGACGTTCCAGCTAGACAGTCATACATTGTAGCTGTAGTTAATGAAGATGAAAGAATAGCTGCCGCTGGTATTACTAATACTTCAAGAAACATAGCACAGGCAGTTAGTCCATCTCTTGCAGGTGCAATAATACAATCGTTATCACTTTCTGCACCATTTGTTGTAGGAGGTTTATTAAAAATTGTTTATGACATTGGTGTTTATGTGAGTTTTAGAAAAATAAAACCACCAGAAGAAAACTGATTTTTATTTTTATAACTTGCTTATCCTTTCTATGAATGCAAGAATCCCAGTATAATCTAGTTCGCCCAAACCATTAGAAATTGCATTTTGATAAATCTCATTTGCCAATGTTGTCATTGGAAGAGATATACCAAGTTCTTTTGCAGTCGTGTTTATTGTATCAAGATCCTTTTTCATCATTTTCAATGTAAAGCTAGGTTCAAAGTTACCATTTATCATCTTGGGACCTTTTAATACGCTCATGCCAGTTTTGAAATAAGTTGAGTTTAAAATATCAAGAAATAGTTTAGGATCAAGCCCAGCCCTTTTTGTTAATGTAATTCCTTCCGATAACGCCAAGGCCAGCATTGATATCTGCAAATTCATAGCAAGCTTCATTGCATGCCCTGAGCCATTTTCGCCCAAATAGAATGTCTTGTTTCCAATATGATCAAAAACCTGTTTATATTTTTCATAGATTTCTTTTTTCCCACCTATCATGACTACAAGTTCGCCTTTTTCTGCAAGATTTGGTCCGCCCATGACTGGGGTATCAATCATTGATATTCCGTTTTCTAGAAATTTTTTTGCTATTTTTTTTGAAGAAATTGGGTTTATTGTACTCATGTCAGCAACTGTTAATCCCTCATGCTTTCCATATATTATGCCATTTTTATCAAATGAGACAGATTCTACAGCATCAGAATCTTTTACAATTGTTATGACAAGATCGCAGCTTTGTGCCAGATCCTTAGGTGTATCTGCAACAATTGCTCCAAGGTTTTTTAGAGATTCTGTTTTGTCTCCTGTCCTATTGTAAACTATTACTTTGTGTCCTGTACCAAGTAACCTTTTGGCCACTGCTTTTCCAAGAAAACCAGTTCCAATAATTCCTATTTTCAATAAATTATCATTTCGTATGACACTATTTTTTCTTATTGAATTGATCTAAGATGTTAAAGCTTTGAATCTTTGATCCGAACGTAAACTTTCAAAATCAAGGTCACAGGCTGCTTTAATTCCATATTCTGAATCTATCATGATAGCTTGTTCTAATATGGTTAATGCTTCTTTAGAATTTTTTTGCAGTGCCTTACTGCAAGATTTATGATAAAGTACACTGGCATTTTGAGGATCTTTTTCTAGAATTTTATCATAAAATGTTATTGCTTGATCATATTTTTTTAAGTAATGAAGTGCTAGACCTTTGTTGATTAAGGCTATTTGGTGATTAGAGTTACTTTTTAAAACTTTGTCATAGCATATGATGGAATCATCATATTTTCCAAGTTTGCCTAATGCATTTCCTTTGTACACTAGAGCATTCATGTGTTCTGGTTCAACAGATAACACCTTGTCAAAATAAAATATTGCATCACGTGGATTTCCACGTTTTGCATGTGATACGCCTATGTTATACAAATATTCTAAATTTAGTTCTTCGTCAGATGAAAATGCGATCTTTGTCATGATATTCTAAAAGACTTCTATTTGATAAACTCTATTTCTTAGCAATTTTGTAGGATTTATAATTTGAGAACAATGAATACTCTGTAAGATATGAAAAAAATAAGGTCTTGTCCCATCTGTCCTGCATGTGGTTCAAAAAAATTTGATCGATTAGAGGCCAAAGACACTGTTGTTAAATGCACAAAATGTGGTAAAGAACTAATAATATGATCTATTTTTCTGGATCTAGTATTTGGACACATTTCATTTAAAATGGTTTTATTGGTAGCTGATGTGGCTTACCGTCATCGAACCAACAACAATCACAAATTTGATTAGAATCTTTTCCTACCTGTTTTATACATATGGTTGCAGTTCCTTTGTGATCTTCTCTTGAATGTCCACAAGTTTTACAGTTATTGTCCAACTTCCATATGTTTTACATGGAGGTATTTACATTACAGGAATCAGTTCCTTTTCACTTTTTACTATCTTACATTATTGTATTAGATTTGTACGATTATATTTGCAATAATTCAACCGTCAGGAAATGGCAAAAACTTGGAAAGATGCAGATGTAAGTTTAGATCCCATAAAGAACCAAATCATTGCAATAATTGGCTATGGCATTCAAGGACATGCGCAAGCAAACAACCTAAAAGATTCTGGTCTAAATGTTATAGTTGGATTACAAGAAGGTGGCTCTAGCTGGAAAAAGGCAAAAAATGATGGTCACGAAGTATTGTCTATTCCAAAAGCATGTGAAAAGGCTGACATTGTACACGTATTAATTCCTGACATGATTCAAGCCAAAATCTTTCGAGAACAAATTGAACCTAATCTGAACGTAGGAAATGCACTGTCATTTTCACATGGAGCCGCGATTCATTGGGAGTGGATAAAGGCACCAGGAGATGTTGATATAATTATGGTTGCACCAAAAGGTCCTGGCTCCAAAGTTAGAGAGACCTATCTTGAAGGATTTGGTACGCCGTCTATAGTTGCAGTTTATCAAGATTATACTAAAATGGCTTGGGACAGAACTTTGGCATTAGCAAAAGGAATCGGTAGCACAAGGGCAGGAATAATAGAAACAACATTCCAAGAAGAGGTAGAAACAGATTGGTTTGGTGAACAAGCTGATCTTTGTGGAGGATGCGCATCAATGGTAATGAATGCTTTTGAAATTCTAGTTGAGGCAGGTTATCAGCCAGAAATTGCATACTTTGAAGTTCTGCATGAATTGAAACTTATTGTTGATCTTATCCAAAGATATGGAATCAACGGAATGTGGCGAAGAGTAAGTGAGACTGCAAGATATGGTGGTTTGACAAGAGGGCCTATGGTAATGAATAAGGATGTAAAAGAAAACATGAAAAAAGTTCTCAAAATGATACAAGATGGAACATTCAATCAAGAATGGATAAGTGATTATCAGAAAAATGGCAAAAATTCATTTGACAGATACATGAAGCAAATAGATGCTCACCAAATAGAACAAGTGGGCAAGAAAATGCGTCAGATGATGTGGCCTGATTCAACAGAATAACTAAATTTTTCTTAGCTTTGCAACGCCAGAATTGATATAATCTGTTACAGTAGAAAGTGGTGTACCAGGACCAAAGTTTCCTAAAACTCCAGCTTTTACAAGATCTGGTTTGTCATCTTCTGGTATGACTCCGCCGCCAATTACAAGAACATCCTTGATTCCTTTTTCTTGTAGTGCTTTGACTACTCTTGGAAACAATGTAAGATGTGCACCGTTTAGAAGGCTAAGGGCTACTACATCAACATCCTCATCTTCAACAATTTTGGCAATTCTTTCAGGAGTCGCAAAAAGACCAGAATAAATTACCTCCATTCCTGAATCTCTAAAGGCACGACATAAAACTAGTGCTCCTCTGTCATGACCATCTAGTCCTAATTTGGCAACAAGTATTCTGATTCTTCTAGTAGTTGTCTTTTGTACCACAATTTTGAGGATACATCTGGGTTTTAAAATCTTTATTCAATCCCTTTTTCTTTTCCAGAGTTTGACCCTGATAAAATCTAGAAGATTATCTGCCAATTTCATGGAATTATTTTGAGAAAAATGAGATTTGACGTAAAACCAAAAATACAAGGAATTAGGAACTCAAAATATATTCTAAATTGAACGACAATTTTAATAAAACTCAATTTACTTCCAATAATGGAAGATCATTTTTAAATAAATGAAAATCACACTCCATGATACGGGGTTGAGTTAGATAGAAAAAATTCGTTTATTGCCTTTATTCGCGATACTTGTTATTGCTTCAATGATGGTACCCTCAAATGTTGGCACGATACAACTTACAAATGAGAACCTAAATTCATTCAAACTTGCAAACCTGCCATCAGCCTTTGCCAAGTATGTTATGATGGATCCTGTTCCACGTGCATTTGCTTCAATCTCATACGAGATAAAACCCACAAATGTAAATGGAGATTGTGAACATATAGGCGGAACATGGAACGCTCCAACTTGTACTCTTGGTAGTGCACTGACTCTAAATAGTGGAGACTCGTTGACAATAGATTCAGGTGCAGGATTAACAATCACAACCAGTGGTACGATTCATAACTCTGGCACCATTACCATCTTAGGTGTAATCAGTAACGATGGCACCATTAATAATATTTTTTCAATTGTCAATTTTTATATCTTCAATAACCCTGGTAAGATCATAAATACTGGTTTCATCGAAAATGCCCCATCTGGGGGATTTGACAACTTTGGTCCCATCATTAACAATGGACATGTGCAGAATGATGGTACATTCACAAACCATTCGGGCATAACCATTAGTAATTACGGTTTAATCTTCACCTCATATTTATTTTATAACGACGGCACCATTACGGATTATTGTGGCGGAACTTTTTCCGGTAACTTTTTTGGTAGTCCTGCTGTTAATGGTTGTACTCCTCCGTCAATTCCAGAATTTCCATTTTCATTTAGTTTGGTAATTATTTTTGTTGCAGTAGCAGCAGTGTATATGGGTATAAGACAAAAGATGATACCAAACTTCAAGATTTAGAAACTATTTCCAACAAATCATAACGTACCATATTAGGTAGTTGTCGGGAGTTTTTCTTCGTAATGGGGGCTTTGCCTTTTTACTGATTGTAAATAAAAATAGTCTGTCTCTCAGGTTGTTGGTAAACGCTGAAGTTTAGTAATCGATTTGACGTTCTAATCTTTATTTGACAAAAATACACTCAAATATTTTCAGAAAAGTGATTTTATGATACTGAGGTTTTTCTTTTGGACAGCAACTTTTTGATTTCTCTAGAATGTGATGCTATGGTTTGTTTGATTTCCAACTCTTCGCTTCTATCTGGTACTTTTTTACGCATTTGTAAATATGAGGTAAAAAACATGGCTTCTAGATAGCCAATATGCCAGCCATATTCAAAATCAAATTGGTTATCATATTCCCAATAGGTCTTGGATGCTGGATCTTTTGGATATTTACTTATGGCTTCCAATTCTGATTCTATGGTCTCTTTCATCAATTTTCGAAACTGCTCATCTAATACCAAGTAAGTTTATTTTAGAATATGGCAAAATAAACCTACGCTAAGACACTGAAATTATATGAATAAAAAAATCATTATCATAATTCCAATTGTAATTATTCTAGTATCGCTGTATGTTTTTAATGTAAATAAAATAGATGAGAAACGTTTGGCAAGTACATTTGAATTTTCTGCTATATATTTTGAGGATAGTCATGTTATCAAGATATCATATCTTGACAGATCAAATCAAACTAACACTGCCATTTTAGAAATAGAGGGTCTAAGCCAACCGTTTCAGAAAAAATACGATAATTCGTCATTTGTTGAAGACGTTCCAATTTCTTCCACTCCACAATATGGTTGGAAAACTATCCCTCTAACTTTATTAATAGATAATAAAGAATTTGGGAAGCTAATTTTAAAGACTGAAATTGTTCCATATGGACAACCGTCCCCAAAAGTGATATACAGTAGACCCTGACAAAAAATTGATTTCTGTTTATTTTTAATTTGAAACAAGAAGATTTTATTGTGGTAATACCCGTATTTCAGTTCTACATGGATATTGTATCTGAATTAAAACATGGTAAACGCAGGGCCATCGCCAAGGCCATTTCAATTATTGAAAATGATGACAAGGCTGCAAAAGTACTAATAAAAAAAATCTTCAAAAATTCTGGAAAATCTATTACTATAGGAATAACAGGACCAGCTGGTGCAGGAAAAAGTACTCTAATAGACAAGAGTGTTCTTGAATTAAAAAAACTTGGTTACAAGGCTGCAGTTCTTGCAATAGATCCAACTAGTCACATCACAGGTGGTGCCATACTAGGTGATAGAGTTAGAATGTCTGATTCTACTGATTCTGGAACCTATATCAGAAGCATGGCATCAAGAGGTGCTACAGGAGCCATCTCCTCATCGCTACGAAACAGCATAAGAGTTCTAGAGTATGCTGGATTTGATATAATAATAATTGAAAGTGTTGGTGCAGGCCAAACCGAGATTGATATTTCAAAAATAGCAGACATTACAGTGGTGGTTTTTAATCCAAATACTGGTGATAGTATACAGACAATAAAAGCAGGATTGACTGAAATTGGTGACATTTATCTGATAAACAAAAGTGACTTGGCAGGGGCAAATCAGTTGTTCAACGCAGTTAGGGATTTCATTGGCATGTCAGAAAAAAATCCCACAATATTATTGACTTCAGCAAAATCAAGTAAAGGAATATCAGAATTTGCAAAAAAGCTAGAAGCACTTGTCATATCAAAGAAAAAAACCAAAAAAACACAGGAACAATCACGACTTGAAATAGAGCTTAGGGATATTGTTTTAAATAATGTTAAAAATAAAGTGAGCACCATGCTTGATTCTAGTAAAGAATATACTAAATACCTAAAAAAAGTACAATCAAAGGCACTAGATCCATACGAAGCTGCAGGTAAAATTTCAAAACTATTCAAGTGATTTTATGAAAGACAAGAAATCTGATACACCAAAACAAGTAAAAACAGATTCTAACATTCCAGTAAAACCAGTTTATGATTCCAAAGTAAAACCAAGAAGCAAGAATGAGCAGCCAGGAAAATTTCCATACACGCGAGCTATTCACAAAGGAATGTATCGAGATAGATTATGGACCATGAGACAATATACTGGATTTGGAACTGCTGATCAGACAAATCAAAGATTCAAGTATTTACTAGAACGTGGTCAAACTGGATTAAGTATGGCATTTGATCTTCCTACCCAGATTGGCTATGATGCAGACGATCCTCACGCAGAGGGTGAAGTTGGAAAAGTTGGTGTCTCTATAACCTCGCTTAAAGACATGATGACTTGTTTTGGAGGGATACCTCTAGACAAAGTAAGTACATCTATGACAATTAACGCAACAGCGTCAACTTTGCTTTCACTATACATCGCTACAGGGGAATCCCAAGGTGTTGCAAGCTCTGCCTTACGTGGGACAACCCAAAATGATATTCTCAAAGAATACATTGCAAGAAATACCTACATCTATCCCCCACGCCAATCTATGAGACTAATTGGTGATATGATAGAATATTGCTCAAAAAAAGTTCAACAATGGTATCCTATTTCAATTTCTGGATACCACATGAGGGAAGCTGGATGTAATGCAGTACAAGAAGTTGCATTTACAATTGCAAATGCTATACAATACATAGAAACATGTGTTCAAAGAGGATTAAAAATAGACGATTTTGCACCAAGGCTTTCGTTCTTTTTCTGCTGTACAAACGAGTTTCTTGAAGAAGTCGCTAAATTCAGAGTCGCAAGAAGAATTTATGCAAAAATACTAAAAGAAAGATTCCATGCACGTGATCCAAAATCAATGCATCTAAGATTTCACGTACAAACTAGTGGAGAGTCACTAACAGCACAACAACCAGATAATAATATTGTCCGTGTTGCAATACAATCAATGGCTGCAGTACTTGGTGGCGCACAATCTTTGCACACAAATTCAAAAGATGAGGCTCTTG
This sequence comes from Nitrosopumilaceae archaeon, assembly GCA_035631875.1. Taxonomy (NCBI): domain Archaea; kingdom Thermoproteati; phylum Nitrososphaerota; class Nitrososphaeria; order Nitrosopumilales; family Nitrosopumilaceae; species Nitrosopumilaceae archaeon. Next base: position 133,723 of record DASQHX010000013.1, read on the forward strand.
CACTTCCTACAGAGGCAGCTGTCAAAATAGCATTACGAACTCAACAAATTGTTGCACATGAGAGCGGAATTACAAAGACAGTTGATCCACTAGCAGGATCTTACTATGTTGAATCTCTTACTGACCAAATTGAGGATGAAGTAAACAAGTATTTGAAAAAAATTGATAGAATGGGAGGGTCTCTTGTAGGAATAGAGCGAGGATTTTTCCAATCAGAAATTAGACAAAATGCATATCGCTTAAAACAAGAAATTGACAAAGGCGAAAGAATTATTGTTGGCGTTAATAAATTTGCAGACGCAGTAGAAGCAAAACAAGATCTGCTAAGAATTGATAACAGCATTGAAGTAAAACAAACCAAGACTCTTAAGGAATTGAGAAGCATTAGAGATAACAAAAAAGTTGCAAACCTTCTTTCCAAAATGAAAAGTGTTTCTGAATCAGAGGATAATTTAATGCCACATATAATAAATGCTGTAAAAAGTTATGCGACACTAGGAGAAATAAGCAATACATTTAGAGAAGTTTTTGGAATCTATCAACCAAAGGAAACCTTCTAAGATGAAAATAGACCATGTTGCAATTGCAGTAAATAATGTAGATGAAGCTGCAAAAGAATACCAACAAGCATTAGGAATAAAAGAAGTTGAATTTGAAACTGTAGAGACAGAAGGTGTCAGAGTTGCAATTTTACATCTAAAAGATTCTAGAATTGAACTGATGGAACCAACACGAGAAGACAGTCCTATTAAGAAATTTCTCACAAGTAGGGGTGAGGGTCTACATCATATCGCATTTGAAACAGATGGCATTGAAGGTGAAGTAACCCGGATGAAAGGATGTGGAGTGAGATTTCTTGGAGAAATAAGGCCTGGTTCAAGAGGTACTAAGGTTACTTTCATACATCCAAAATCACTGCATGGAGTTTTAGCAGAACTTTGTTCTCACTCAAAGTGAGTATAGATAATTTGCTTTATAGAATAACTGGATTTATTTTTTAATTAATCCATCAATTGCTTTCTTTAATTCAGCTATTTGTGCAAGCATTCTAAACATCTCATCTGCTTCTATTATGATGGAATATAGATTGAAAACTTGTTCATCGCTCATATTTGTTTTATCTGGTACGCTGTTGATAGGAGATAATTTTTCTTCAATTAGTGACCACATTTGATTAACAATGATTTTGTCTTTTTGCAATTTATTTGAATTATTTGAGCTCAAGTTACTTACACCACGATCAACAATATGTTCAATTTCTTTATAGACACAGATACTTTTACTCCAATTTTATACACCTTTTAAATTATAAAAGCCCCGTCTGCCAAAGTTGGAAATCAAAAACCTACTTGGAAAAACATGTTGTAAACTATGTAGAATTTAGTTTATGAATTTTATTTTGCTAAAATTAATTATTCCATTAATTTTAGAGTGTCAGATGCAGTGATTATGCCAATTATCTTGCTTTGCTTTGATACCAAGATGCATTTTGAAAATCTGATAAGAGTAACTAGGGTTTTCACAGGAATCGCATAATCAACTATTGGAGGTCTTGGTTCCATGACTTCAGAAAGCCTGATCTTCTTGCGCTGACTTTCATCACTATCTAACAAATGTTTAACAAGACCATCCTCTGTTATCAGACCTACTACCTCTGTTCCATCAAAGACTGGTATTTGACTAATTGAAAAATCCTGCATCTTCTTTATTGCATCATGCAGTGTGTCTGTAGTCCTTAGCTTTGCAATTTCTTTGCTACAAATATCTCCTGCTTTCATTGAAGATTGGCTTTCAAGTGACCATAATACTTCGAATATTTTTCTTGCAGTAGAATAGCTTGGCTGACACCTTCCAGATTCTATTTGATTAATCATTGAGGTGCTCACTCCTGTGAGAGAGGCTAGTTTTTGTTGGGTAAGACCAATCTTTAGTCTGGCTGGTTTTATGGAATCAAGTCTAGGTAGCATTATAATAATTATCTAAGATTGGATATTTCAGCATTCTTCAATCCTTAATAGTTTCATTTGCTGAATTTATTCGTGTTAAGGGGAATTGGAATTGTAGCAATTCTTGTCATAGCTGCAATTGGTGTATACTATTTTGGACCTCAGATAATTTCACAAAAAATGAGTGATCCTCTACAACAGGCATTAAATCAAATGCAGACTGGTTTAACATATGATAAATTTGTAAACATGACTAATTCGCAAAGAGATGCACTTGTACAGAAAATGCCACAGCAAACAATTTCTCTCATAATGGATGACGCAAAAAAATTCCCAACTACAGTTTCTGAAAGCATGCAAAACATGATTTCAAAGATTTCATCAACCTCACAAAGTATAGTATTTTCAAAACAGGGCGAGTTTGTAGGAATAGATCATGATGCAAAAGGCAAAGCTGAAATAATTTCTGTTGGAAATATTGCATTTCTTAGGTTTGAAAATTTTCAGGTAACAAATGGACCTGATCTACATGTTTACATGACAATTAATGGTGATGCTACTACTGGAATTGATTTGGGCAAACTAAAAGGTAGTATTGGTGATCAAAACTATGACCTGCATGGAATTGACACTAAAACATACGATACGGTGGTAATCTACAGCCAACCATTTCATGTTTACTTTGCAAAAGCCAAATTGTCATAACTAAATTTAATTATAAAAGGACACATTAAGAATCTGTGAGCTTTGGACTATGTCCGCTCTGCAAATTACATAGGAATCTTGTATTGACAGATTCAAATCAAGATGGTAGACAGATCTGGATTTGCGAAGATTGTTTTAGAATAAAAAATAGATAAAATGTCTAAACTTTCTTTAAGGCATTTTCTATCATGTTTTTAAGAGACGCTTTTACGTTTGAGCTTACTCCTACTTGCTGTGAAACAAGACTTCCATTGCTAAATACAGCTAAGGTAGGTATGCTAAAGACATTATACTTTGAGGCAAGCTCATTGTTTTGGTCTACGTTTACCTTGACAAAACTTACCTTACCTGAATATTCCCTTGCAATATCTTCAACTATTGGAGCTACTGCTCTGCATGGTCCACACCATGGTGCCCAGAAATCAACAAAGACAGGAATCTTGGATTTTATTATCTCGTCTTCCCATTGACTTGATGAGATCTCTTTTGTATTATCTTTGTTTTGTGTTTGGTTTTCTATCTTTTTATCACCTCTATTTTCTATACTAACTATACAAAGGTAAGTATATAAATTGGAAAGTGATAATAATGAAATCAAGTGAGGATATGGTAAGTTGAAAGAAGAAGAATGCAAGGTATTGCTAGATAGTATGAAAGCCTGCCCAATTGATAATACTTTTAAAATAATTGGAAAAAAATTTACTGTACATATTTTACGTAATATGACACAGCTTGATCAGAGCAGATTTAACGAATTCCTGGATTCAATTGAAGGAATAAACCCAAAAACACTTTCTGCAAGATTGCGTGAAATGGAAAAAAATGGAATAATAGAAAGAAGTGTTTTTCCTGGAACACCAGTAAAAATTGAGTATACCATAACAAAAAAAGGAAAAGCACTAAAACCAATACTTGAACAGATGGCAGCCTTTTCTATGCAGTACTGCTCAAAGGAAGTGTTCAAAGATGGCAAGCCACGAACATACAAGCAGGTCTTTGAAAAACCGCCAGAGATTCTAAAATAGATTGTTCGTGTATCATATACCAACACAGAAACTTACTACATGTTAACTTGGTTTCGGTAATCTCACTTGACTGTTTAAATAGTTACAAGTGTATAGTTACTATACAAATGATAGTGAAAAATAAACCCAACAAGCAAGTGCTAGTACACGAGGAGTCAACCAAGTTTCCACAAATTTGTACTCATAATAATGGGATCCACGGACCATTAATCACTGACAGTGTTCGTGGTGAGATTTTCTGTGGCAGCTGTGGATTTGTCCTAGCAGACAAAGTTGAAGATTCAGGCCCTGAACAGCATTCGTTTAGTTTGGAACAATACCATGAGAGAAGCAGAACTGGTGTAGGATCAGCTCTATCCATAGATGACAAGGGTTTGTCTACGGTAATTGGTTCTCAAGATAAAGATGCTGCAGGTAATTCAATATCATCATCCATGAAATATACTTTCAATAGACTGCGGACATGGGACAGTAGAAGCAAAACTGATTCAACTGAGCGAAGTCTACGATCAGCATTTGTGATTCTTAATACACTAAAATCAAAACTTGACCTCTCTGATACAATTGTAGAAAGGGCTGCTTATCTGTACAGAAAAGCACTGACAAAAAAAATCACACAAGGCAGAACCATTGCAGGAATAATGTTGGCATCACTTTATGCTGCATGCAGAGAGACAAATGCACCAAGGACACTACAAGATATTGCAAGTGCTGGAAACATTACAGTCAAAGATCTTTCTAGACATTACAGAACATTATTTAACGCACTAGGGCTACAACTGGAATCTTATGATTCAACTGACTTTGTAACTAGAATATCAAGTACTGTGGGTCTAAACGAAAAAACAAAAAGAGGTGCGCTGGATATATTATTCAAAGCAAAAGAAAAAGGAATCACAGATGGAAAAAACCCAATGTCACTTGCAGCCTCTGCGCTGTATCTTTCCTCTATAATTAATGAGGAGAGTGCTACTCAGAAAAAAATTGCAGATGCGTCTGGGATTAGTAGTGTGACAATAAGAAATGTGGGAAAATTAATTAGAAAAAGCATAGGCATGGCATAAATAAAAAACAAATCCATACTGGTATCTTATCGCTTCTTTTTTGATCTACTAGTTTTTGATTTATTTTTTTCTAATTTTTCTAAAAGTACAGCTTGTGCTGCCGCAAGAATTGCAATAGGAATTCTGTGTGATGAGGCACTAACATAGCTAAGTCTGGCATTGTGGCAGAATTTAATTGAGTTTGGGTCTCCTCCATGCTCGCCACAGATCCCAATCTCAAGATTTGGCTTGATGCTTCTTCCCTTTGCTATGGCAATTTGCATCAAGCTTCCTACACCATTTACATCAAGGGATTGGAAGGGATTTTCAACAAGAATCTCTTTTTCTAGGTATTCTGGAAGGAATTTGCCTTCTGCATCTTCTCTGCTAAAGCTAAAAACTGCCTGCGACAAGTCATTTGTACCAAAACTAAAAAATTCTGCAGTTTTGGCCATCTCATCTGCAGTAAGACATCCTCTTACAACTTCAAGCATTGTTCCAAAGTTTATCTTTAATTTTATTTTATATCTTGATTCCACATCAGATTTTATATAATCATATATTTTCTTAATTTGTTCCAGCTCTGTAACAATCCCAACCTGCGGTACCATTATTTGTGCACGTGCATCTACTTTATCTTTTACAAGCTCAGCAACTGCCTCGCAAACTGCTTTAATTTGCATCTCATAAATCTCAGGAAATGTAATACCTAGTCTGACGCCGCGATGACCCATCATGGGGTTGATTTCGGCAAGTTCTCTTGCACGATTAAAGATTTTTTTGGTAATCTCAATTTCACCAGAATTGTTTTGCCTTTCAAGCAAATGCATCTTGTTGATTAACTCTTCAATGTTTGGAAGAAACTCGTGTAATGGTGGATCTAATAATCGTATGGTGACATGATGTCCTTTCATTTCCTTTAGAATTTCTTTAAAATCGCTTTTTTGTAGAACCATTAATTTTTCTAACACTACTTTTCTTTCCTCAACTGTTTGTGTCATTATCATATCAACAAAAAGGCCAAGTCTATCCTGAGCATTGAACATCCTTTCCGTTCTACACAGACCTATTCCCTTTGCACCATACTCTCTTGCAAGTCTTGCTCCCTCGGGCGTATCTGCATTTGCTCTTATTCCTAACCTCTTTATCTTTTCTGACCAGCCTAGTATGGTTCTAAAATCCTCTGTAATTTTGGGCTCTATTGTTGGCACCTCACCCATGAAAACATGGCCATCACTACCATCTATTGTAATTACATCGCCTTCAAGTACTGTTTTACCTTCTACCTGGAATTTTTTTGACATATAATCTATCTTCATATCAGAACACCCAACAATGCATGGCTTGCCCATTCCACGTGCTACAACTGCAGCATGAGATGTCTTTCCACCCCTACTAGTGAGAATTCCAACTGATGCAAAAAATGCAGGAACATCCTCCGGCTTTGTCTCTTCTCTTACAAGTATTACCTTGACTCCGCTCTCTCCCATTGTTACAGCTTTTTTTACATCAAACACCACTATTCCAGTGGCTGCACCTGGTGATGCTGCAATTCCTTTTACTATAGATGGATAACTTTTTGCTGCTACAGAATCAATAGTTTTGTGTAATAACTGGTCTAGTTGTTCTGGTTGTAGTCTAAGTATTGCTCTATCTTTTGAAATTAATTTCTCTTTTACCATGTCAACAGATGTTTTAATCATTCCAATTGCATTCATTTTTGCAGAACGTGTTTGTAACATGTAGAACTTGCCTTGTTCCATTGTAAACTCTAGATCCTGTGGTTCCTTGTAGTGTCTCTCAAGTTTCTCACATGTTTTTATGAGCTGTGCAAAAGTTTTTGGTAATTCTTTTGCTAAATTATCTATTGGTTGTCCGGTTCGTATTCCTGCTACGACATCTTCTCCTTGTGCATTAACAAGATATTCTCCAAATATTTTTTTTGTCCCATCTCCAGGATTTCGTGTAAACACAACTCCTGTGGCACTATCATTTCCCATGTTTCCAAAGACCATGGTAACAACATTTACTGCAGTCCCATTTGCGACATCCTTTGTAATTTTGTATTTTTCTCGATATACTACTGCTCGTTCTCCCATCCAGCTTCTAAAAACAGCCTCAATTGCTAATTCTAACTGCTTGTATGGATCCTCTGGAAATGGTTTTCTGGTATGATTTTCGCATATTGCCTTGTATTCCGTAACTATATTTTTGAGAGAATCCTCGTTAAGGTCGCTGTCTAATAGTACTCCTTGGGTGTGTTTTGCTTTCTCTAGAACTAGATTGAATTTTTCATCATTAATTCCAAAAACTACCTTTCCAAACAACTGGAGAAACCTACGATAAGAATCCCATGCAAATCGTGGATTGTTACTTTTTTTTGCAAGACCAATCACCGTTTTATCGTTCAATCCCAGGTTTAGAATTGTATCCATCATTCCTGGCATGGAAATGGCAGCACCTGATCTTACTGACACCAAAAGTGGATTTTCAATCAAACCAAATTTTTTATTGGTTTTCTTTTCTATTTTTGCAATATTTTTCTTGACATCACTCATTAGAGTGCGTGGCAATTTTTTGCCATTGGAATAATACCAATTGCAAACCTCTGTGGTAATTGTAAAACCTGGTGGCACTGGTAGGCCAAGCTTTGTCATCTCTGCTAAACCTGCCCCTTTTCCACCAAACAATTTTTTATTATTACCATCACCTTCGTTGAAAAAATAAACTGATTTCATATTATATACCTCGTAATTTAATTATCTGGTGTAATATATGATGCTGTGATTCAATAAAGCCTGGCCTTTTTTGAAAGCATGATAAAGTTAAAAGTGACACAAAAGATGTATTCATACCATCTACGAAATTTTTCTATCCTTTTATAAAATTAAGGATGATATAGTCTTCTTTTCATGCCTAATGAAAAACTATAGGCAATACTAAGACTAAACATATACAAAAACACTTGGTTCAAATTCAATCCCAAATATTTTTGCAGGTTGGGTTGGAAAATCTTGAATAGTAAAACACCAACTGTAATCTTGTATAGGATTATGAAGTACTATAGTAAGCAGTCAAGATAACATTCTGTGTAGGTGTAATGGTGTAATAGCTGTTTGTTGTGCCGTCTTGCCAGTGATTGAACACGTTAGTACCATAGTTTCGTACATGGACAACATATGTGGTTCCAGATGTAACTGTGAATGATGCTGGTGTAAAAGTATCAGATATGATAGTACCGTTAGTATATCGAATTACAACTGACATGCCAGTGATTGGGTTTCCGGATAAGTCTACTGATTTTACAGATATGGTTACCTGTGTTGTTGGAGCAATTGGTGTTGCACTTGCTTCATTTGATGGTACAGATTCGCCAACAGAGTTCACAGCTGTTACCTTGTAGAAATATGTTATACCGTTTGTTAGCCCAGTATCGGTATAGGAAAGTGTAGAACCACTTACGGTGCCAATGGGTGTTGTACCCTCACCACCCGATGTTGTGCCACGGTAAATGTTGTATCCTGTTATTGCAGAGTCACCATTACTTGATGGCACAGTCCATGCTAGAGAGACTTGGGAGTTACCAGCAGTGGCTGTCAGTCCGGTTGGTGCACTAGATGCTGTGGCACTGGAAGATGTGGTTATAGAATATACATCACCGCCATAAAATTTAGCAGAATCTGATGCAATCAGGGTATTGCTTGAATCATAGACCTTGATGGTGGCAGCCAAGGGGAAATGATACTGTCCAATATTTAGTGTGGCGGCTCCGCTTAAAACTTGACTTGTGGCAAGTACATTTCCAGTTGAATTTACAACATCAACTCTTGCAGCATTACTTGGCAAATGAGTCATGTTGATATTTTCATCTAATGTTACATAATAGTCCTGAAACGTTCCAATAAACATTTGACTTGCAGATGATGTCTCTGGCTCAAGATATGCATTAAACGGTGCAGCCATCTTCAAGTTCATATTGTGATTTTCGTATACGTTGACTCCATCAAGGTACACTTTGAGATAGTTGCTGCCGTTTGTTATTATAGTACAGGCGCGTGTTAGTGGCTGGTTGGGACTATTATCCAGGTATAGCACACTAAATTTTGTGACCTGAGTGGTATTGCCTGTTGCATTGACCACATCCCAAACAGTTGCTTGAGTATTTGTAAGAGCAGCACATGTAACATAGTTTATGCTTCCATTATAGGTCTGTATGTACATACCATTATCGTAAAACTGACTTGGTGTAGTCCTAACAGGATCTGTTATGACTGCATGCCATAGTTGTGCGTTATGAGTTGGACTCTCAGCATAAAATCCAGCCCATTGTGTGTCAGCAGGTGCCTGTATCCCAATGTGAAGACCTTGATTGTCTCTAGAAAAGCTATATGGTGCATTTTCAGCAGGAGCATCTCCAAAATAAAACCAATATCCGTGATTGGCTTGAAGCTGTTGCTGTGTTTCTGTCTCATTTGTTAACGAATCACTTGCAACAAGACCAGACTGTACTTGGTTAATTGTACTATTTGTGGTTGCAGATGCGGTGTTTGATGGAGAACTTGAACCAGCTGAATTTATTGCAGATACTCTGTAAGTGTAGGTTGTACTAGCCGCAAGTCCTGAATCAGAATATGTGGTTGCAGTAGAACCAGTGCTGGAAACAATGGTTGACCATGTAATTCCACCATCAGTTGATCTTTCTATCTTGTATCCAGTTATTGTAGCGCCTCCATCATTTGATGGAGCAGTCCAAGAGAGGGATACTTGTGCATTGCCTCCTGTTGCTTGTAGATTCTGCGGAGCAGATGTAACGGTTGGGCCTGGACCGTTAGTGGAATAGTAAGCAGTCAAGGTAACACTTTGTGTTGGTGTGATGGTATAGTAGCTGTTTGTGGTACCATCACTCCAGTGATTAAACACAGTAGTCATGTAATCTCGTACATGGACTACATATGTGGTTCCAGATGTAACTGTAAAGGAGGCAGGTGTAAAGCCCTCTGCTATTGTGTTACCATTGGCATCACGAATTACAGTTGACATGCCAGTGATTGGGTTTCCAGACATGTCAACAGAGTTTACGGATATGGTTATCTGCGTGGTAGTACCACCACTAGTTGTAGCAGATGCAGTATTAGAATGAGAACTTGTACCTATTGCATTTATTGCAGATACTCTGTACACGTATGTTGTACTAGCTGCAAGTCCAGTATCAGAATATATTGTTGATGTGTTGGCCGTATTTGATTGAATTGTAGACCAGGTGGTGCCGCCATTAACTGATCTCTCAATCTTGTAACCTGTTATTGCAGAGCCGCCGTTGTTTGATGGAGCAGTCCATGATAAGTTGATCTGTGATGAAGAGACATCTGTTGCTTTCAGTCCTGTTGGTGCACTGGGGGCAGTGTGTTGATGTGATGGTCTCTTGGGATCTAAGAAGAAAGTCATAGTTACCCCATTTACAGAAGTAATTATGGTACCATTGTCAAAGATTTTGGTGCCTGCTACAGTAGTTGATATGCCTGTAGATGTGGTACTGTTAGGAAGTGGTACTCCTGGATTTCCACTAGAGATGGTTCCGTTTGTTTGGGTAGTATTGCTAGAAATTGTCGTACTTGTAGTACCAACTGTAGCAGAACCATTCAATAATGTACCATTTGTCAAACTAGTCAAGTTAGCTGTTAACGCATTTACAGAAACTAAACTTGTTGCTGAAGTCAGAATGATTAAAAAAATAGCAAGCATCCCAAATAATTGATAAGATTTTTTTATCGATATCATGGAATTGTATTTAGAATAGAATCATTACATATCTGACTATACGCATAATTTTCTTGAACATTAATACAGACGAAAATTCTTGCCTGTGCCATCTTTTATGGCGTACTATAATACGCAGTCAAAACAACATTCTGTGTAGGTGTGATGGTGTAATAGCTGTTTGTACTTCCATCTTGCCAGTGATTAAATACAGTAGTCATGTAATCTCGCACATGTACTACATATGTGGTCCCAGATGTAACTGTAAATGATACAGGTGTAAAGCCCTCTGATATTGTGGTACCATTTGTATAACGAATCACAGTTGACATGCCAGTGATTGGATTTCCAGACAAGTTGACTGATTTGACAGTTATGGTTACCTGAGTTGTGGTTGGAGGTGCAGAGCTAGTTGTTGCAGATGAAGTATTTGATGGAGAGCTTGTGCCAACTGAATTTATTGCAGACACTCTGTATGTGTATGTAGTGCTTGCTGTCAGTCCAGTATCAGAATATGTTGTTGATGTGTTTGCTGTATTTGATTGAATTGTAGACCATGTTGTTCCAGTATTATTTGATCTCTCAATCTTGTAGCCAGTTATTGCAGATCCACCGTTATTACTTGGAGCTGTCCAGCTTAGATTGATCTGAGATGATGATACAGCTGTAGCTGCAAGACTAGTCGGTGGTTGTGGTGCAGTTGTACTGCAGCTGTACACTGCAGTCAGAACTTGGGGCGGGTTTGTAGCAGTGAAGAGACGGAACTTGAATGTGTTCGCAGTGTTATCTGACCAGTGATTAAATGAACAGGTAGCATTGTTGTAAACATCCACTCCAAAAGTTTGTCCAGCTGGTAATCCAGAGAAGGTCACAGTTGTGTTTCCACTACCCAAACGACTTGAACCTGTTTCACAGCTATTGCTACCATCAGCATTTGTTGACGTTCCTTGAGAGCAGAGTAATGTGTAAATTCCGTAGATTGGGTTGTTGTTCTGGGCTATGGACTGGACTGTCACTCCAGCTCCTCCTGATGGTGTGGCACTTGCTTCATTTGATGGTGAGGATTCACCGACAGAGTTTACTGCTGTTACCTTGTAGAAATATGTCTGACCGTTAGTTACTGTACCATCTGTATAAGAGAGAACATTTCCAGTTGTTGCAAGAAATGTTTCTGTTCCAGAACTAGTTGACCTGTATATTTTATAATTTGTAATTGCTGAACCGCCATTAGATGATGGGATATTCCATGATAGAGTAACTTGTGAATTGCCACTTGTTGCCTGCAGATTCTGTGGTGCAGATGGAGCAGTTGTGGTTGTGGTACCTGTAGAATAGTATGCTGTTAAAGTGGTGTTTTGTGTAGGTGTGATGGTATAGTAGCTGTTTGTGGTACCATCATTCCAGTGATTGAACACGTTAGTGCCATAATTTCGTACATGCACTACATACGTGGTTCCAGATTTAACCGTAAAGAATGCAGGTGTAAAAGTATCAGATATGGTAGTGCCGTTAGTATATCGAATTACTGTTGACATGCCAGTGATTGGGTTTCCAGACAGGTCAACTGATTTGACTATAAGAGAAAGTTGTGTACTAGCTGTTGTTGCAGATGAAGTATTTGATGGAGAACTTGTGCCAACTGAATTGATTGCAGAGACGCGATAGGTGTAGGTTGTATTTGGAGCAAGTCCAGTGTCATTGTATGTTGTAGCTGTAGAACCAGTATTGGATACAATAGTTGACCATGTAGTACCAGTATTATTTGATCTCTCTATCATATAACCAGTAATTGCAGAGCCGCCGTTGTTTGATGGAGCAGTCCATGATATGGTAATCTGGCTTGACGAGATTGCTTTTGCTGTTAGGCCAGTTGGTGCAGCGGGAGCAGTGCATAAATTCTGAACTGGGTTACCAGTTAGTGTACCCGAGTTGTTAAATTTAGATCCACAATAATCGCTAATGGTGCCGTTGTTGTTAATGTAAGCGCCACTGTTGTTGTTAATGTAAGCGTCACTGTAGTTGTTAATGATTCCATCATTGTTAATGCTACCACCACTGTTGTTGTTAATGGTACTGATGCCACAAATATTGCAATAGTTGCTGTTTTGGTTGTTAATGGTGCCACCACTATTGTTGTTGATGGTGCCGCTGTTGTTGATGGTGCCGTAAACGTAGTTGGTAATGGTTCCATCATTGTTAATGCTACCACCACTGTTGTTGTTAATGGTACTTTCGGCGTCTAGAATGGTAGCGCCGCCTTTATTGTTAATGGTACCGCCGTTGTTGTTAATGGTACCGCCACCAGGGCCGGGGTTTTGATTGCGAATGGAAGCATAGTTGTTAATGATACCGGTGTTGTTAATGGTAGCGTCACCGTCAATGGTACCACCACTGTTGTTGTTAATGGTACCACTGTTGGTGATGAACCCACCCTTCGTCCAAATGGAGCCACCGTTGTTAATGATACCGCCATTATTGTCAATGGTGCCTCCAGAGTTGTTAATTTCACTGCCTCTGTTGTTGATAATAGTGCCGTCATTAGTAAGAGTACTGCCCACAGTGTAAATGGTACCTGTGTTGTTGAGAACTATGCCAGGATTAATTATTATAATATTTCCCCAACCTTGAGTACCAAAACCAGATGTAGTACAAGTTGAAGTAACGGAATTCCAAGTTCCGGAAAATGGAGCTGCGTTACAAGAGGCCTGATCTGCCAAGACGTAGGATGTGCTAGAGGAACTGCCGTCTATTACAGAGACAGTGCCACTGTTCCCGTTAGCGACATAAATCTTGTTGGTATTTGTGTTTACGCCGATACCTTCAGGAAAAGATCCTACCGGTATTGTTTTTAGAACAGTGTTACTTGTTCCATTTATTATAGAGACGTTATTGTTACCAAGATTAGCTACATAGATCTTGTTTGTACTAGGATTGGCTGCCATATCTTCCGGGTTTTGTCCTACTGGGATTGAACCTACAACAGTGTCAGATCTTCCATCAATTACAGATACGTCACTATCATAATAGTTAGCAACATAGATCTTGTTTGTGTTTGGAATTATAGCAATGCCATCAGGGAAATATCCTACTGCAATGGTATTTGCAACACTGTTGCTTGAACCGTTAATGACAAAGACGGTATGGGTAGCACATTCACTTGGACCCGGGTTACATACTTGAAGACCAGCAGACACGTAAATCTTGTTTGTAGATGGATTTACTGCTAAATACATAGGAAGATAATTTCCTAGTGATATCGTATTTGTAACCTTATTAGTTGACCCGTCTATCACAAATACACTATTGCTGCCCCTGTTAGTGACGTAAATCTTGTTTGTGTTTGTATTTACTGCTACACCCCAAGGTTGACCTCCTAATGGTATTGTACTTACAACACTATTGGTTGCTCCATCAATTACTACTAGACCACTACTGTCTGTTAGGTAGATCTGGTTTGTGATAGGATTTACTGCTAACCTAAAGGGATTACTTGCTCCTATTGTATTCACAACTTTATCAGTTGAACCATTAATTACAGAGACTGTGCCGCTGCCATAGTTAGCAACATAGATCTTGTTTGTATTGGAATTAACGTCAACACCATAAGGATTACTGCCCACTTGTATCGTATCCACATAAGTATCTGCAAATGCATTGTGTACAATCATTCCGATTGAGACTAAAGCAAAAACAAGTATTAGCCAACGACTAGTTCCACTATTCAGTACATACAATGAATAAATTATAAACACAATACATATCTGAATATGCTGAGAATATTCTATAAGATCAATACAGATGATTATTCCCAGTTGTGTAATCTCTACAGATTACGACCTACTCTGGTTTGATTATCAACCTTTCTTGTTTTTTGAAATGGCTAATGCAAACTCTTCTATTATATAATTCCAGTTTTTTGCCTTGATAATACCACTTGCTACTAGAATTCCCTTTGCTCCAAGTTGCATGGCTTTTGTAACGTCTTTGCCTGACACTATTCCTGCACCACACAATAATTTTGTAGAATTTTTTGCCTGTTTTACTGCCATGACTGATTTTGTAATTACATCAGGTTTTTCTTTTGAAACAGCCTTACCCGTCCCTATTAATTCTGGTGGCTCTATGGCAATATAATCTGGATTTAGTTTGGCGTATTTTTTTGCCTCATTTACATCCTTGACACAAACTATTGAAATCATGTCTAGTTTTTTGAGCCTTGATACTAATTCTGTGATCTCTTTTTCAGAAATACGGTGTTCACTATGATTGATTAGCGAACCACTCACATTTGATTTTTTGATAATCTCTGGAACTATGAATCCTGTTGTACTTCCTGTACTTGCATCATCCACATGCTGAGCTAAAACAGGAATGGAAATCTTTGCAATTTCAGATAAAAGGTGTTGTGGTGGTACAACTGCAATTTTTATTTTGTATTTTTTTGAAATTTTTTCTGCTATTTTAGCTAGTTTAGAGGCATTTGCACCTGATACTTCTTCATAGTTTTTGAAATTTATGATAAACAAACTATTGATGTCTGTGTTTGCCTGAATATATAGATTGAAATCAAAAATATTGATTCTAAAATTATGAATAATTCAAATGTCAAATCATTTTATTAAAATGAAAATCTAGATTTTCTTGTTATTACTACAACGCCAATAATTGACATTGCAATAATCATACCTGCAACTGGGCCAAATTCTGGAACTGCATTTTGTGCTGTACCTTGAAAGAGTAACACCTCGCCCTTTGTACCAGTCCAAGTCGATGGATCTGTTCCAGGTAATCCGATTCCATTTAGTGTTATGCTGATATCTATAGGATTAGAAGATGCCAAATTATTGGTCACTTGCATGTCATTGCCAGTATGTGTATGCCCTGCAATATTGGAGAATATCTCATTTCCGTCTTGTGTTACTGATATTGCATAGTTTTGATGTTTGATTGGATTTCCTTGAGCATCTGTGAATGTCAATGTTATTGAGAGTGGCTGTCCGCTTGAAGGGGGATTTGGTGTATAAGTTACTATGACTTGCTCTGAACCATCCTTTGTTGTAGCTTTCATCATGGACATGACAGGCATGTTTCCTACAGAAGTAACTCCCATGTTGCCTAGGTGTACTGTACTGTTATTACTTGAACCATATTCTTGATATTGTCCAAAAACTGATGGAGCTAATGAAAGTGTAGCAACTAGTGATAAAACACCAAATAATGTGCATATTGATTTTGATTTCATGTGTTAGTTATTCTTGATGGCACGAACTAGTATATCAATTTCATCTTTGATGATTGTTGGTTTTGTAAATAAATTCAAAAACTTTCTTATAGAATATTATATAATTACATTACATGCCACTTTCAAATAATATCATTATTAGTTTAAACGAGATCACTACATCAGTTTCAAGTAAAAAACATCTAAAACCTGAGGATGAAACCATGATAAAAGGAATATTTCAAAACATGCTTGAAAGTGGGAGTATTTTTAACATTGATGAGATTAAGAGCTGGTTTGCTCTTGAAGGCTCTTGGCATGATAAATCAACAGTTGAACGTATTCTAAATATTGCACATTATCAGCAAGCAAAGTATGATGCAAATAATAAATTAAAATTCATGTCAGATGATTGTAGCTGCAATAAATCTTAAGTTTATAAATTAAAAATTGGATTAAAATCTTACTTTTTAATTCCAAGCGTTCTATTTTTGAGACGCAAGTATGTGTTGTGACACTTGCGGCATCTTGATGCCCCGATTGGATTTTTTGCACCACATGCAAAACAGACCTTAAAGTGGAGCCTTGCTTTTTGCGCAATTTGTTTTTTTAGTGGATCTGTTATTGGCATTTTCTCTTCCTACTGTGTGACACTATTTGATTCTACCTTTTATGTCAAGCTTTCCAGCTAATAGCATTGATACTTCGGCTGGTCTTTTTGCTACTGGAACGTTTGCTTTAGCATACATGGATACTTTGGATTCTGCAGAACCATAATTTCCGTAAATTATTGCACCAGCATGACCCATTCTTTTTTCCTTTGGTGCGGCCCTTCCTGCAATATATGCAACTACAGGCTTGTCAAACTTGGTATCAATGATGTGCTGTGCAAGCATTTCCTCGGCATCACCTCCAATTTCTCCAACAACTACAACACCGTCAATGTTAGCTCCATTTCTAATTCTCTCAAATGCCTCTATTACCGGTGTTCCGTTGATTGGATCGCCTCCAATTCCAAGGCATACACTTTGCCCAAAGTTTGCAAGGGATAGATTGTATGATACTTCGTACATCAAAGTTCCACTTCTTGATAAAACTGCAATTCTGCCTGGTTTGAAAGGAGATGCAGGCATGATTCCTATCTTCATAACACCTGGAATTATTATTCCAGGTGTGTTTGGACCAATTACTATTGCATCTTTTTTCTTGGCAAGCTCAATTGTCTTCATGGAATCTCTTACTGGTACATGCTCTGGAATGGCAATAAGTAATTTGATGCCAGCTTCTAGTGCTTCAACTGCAGCTTCCAAAAAGAATTTTGCTGGAACAAAGACTACAGAAATTTTAGCGCCAGTTGCATCAACTGCTTCTTTTACTGTATTGTAAATTGGTGTTTGCTCAAACTTTTGACCGCCTTTGCCTGGTGTTACTCCAGCTACAATGTTTGTTCCATACGCAAGCATCTGCTGTGTATGAAATGATCCAAATTTACCAGTTATGCCCTGTATGATTACTGGCTTTTTCTTGTAATCCGAATCCCCTTCCTTTCCTATTAAAAGTTCAAAAAGATCAACCAATTTTATTTACCTCTATTACTGCGGCATTTATTGCTTCTTCAACTGTATCAAACATCTTTGTTCTAGAACCTTTTAGCATTTCTTTTGACTTGTCAGCTTCTGCACCTGACATTCTTGCAAAGACTGGAACATCTAATATTTTGTCTTCATATGCTTTGATAAATGCAGTTGCAACTGTTGTGGTTTTTACAATTCCTCCATAAAGATTTACCAAGATTCCTTTTACTTTTTTCATTTTACTAATCAAAGTGAGTGCTTCGTAAACAGTATCTGTTGTTGCACCTCCACCTACATCCAAAAAGCAAGCTGGTTTTCCACCATGGTCTGATAACATGTCTAGTGATGACATGACCAATCCAGCGCCGTTTCCTACAACTGCTATATTTCCATCTAATTCCACTAGTGAAAAGCCACTTTTTTCTGCACGCTCTTCAAGATCAGAGACTTCTTGGAACCTGCGTAACTCATCGTGTCTGAACATGGCGTTATCATCAATTATGACCTTGCCATCTAGTGCTACTACTGAACCATCACCTAGTATTGCAAGTGGATTTATCTCTGCCAACTCTGCTTCTTTTTCTGTAGTAATTTTAGATAATTTTTGTAATATGTCTACAAAGTCTGATGCTGTCTTTTCTTTTAGACCCATCAACTGTGCCACTTCTTGAGCAGTTTTTGTATCAACATCTCCCAAGCCAACTTCTTTTATGATTTGATTTTTTACTGATTCAATTTCTACACCACCTTCTGCTGATGCAATTATGGTGTAACACCTTTTTCCTCTGTTTAAAAATAATGAAAGATAAAGTTCTTTTTTAATATCGGCCATTTTTTCAAGCAGTATTGCTTTTGTCTTTTCACCTTTGACTACTTTTTGCATAATTTCTGGATACTTTAACTCAAACTCGTCTGCGTTTTGACATTTTTGTATTGCTCCAGCCTTTCCTCTTCCGCCAACTGCCATTTGAGCTTTGATCACAAATGGAAAACCAAGTGTGGCTGCATCTTTTCTTCCCTGATCGATATTAGTTGATGTCAGTCCTTTTGGAATTGGAATTCCATATTCTGCAAACAATGTTTTTGCTTGATATTCTAGTAACCGCATGCAAACTTTTCTTTTTTATGGTCTTTATATTCTGTTGGGTATTTTCTTTAGATGATTATTACAGGACTTGAATCTTTGTTGAAACCACAATTGTTGACAGTATTGAAATTGCAAGTACTAGTGCTGCAATAGGGCCAAATTCTGGAACAGCAGACGATGGCTGAGACGGCCTAACGTTTAATTCGCCTACCATCCACTTGTCGATTTTGTCAGAATATTTGTATGTTCCAGCATTATAGAAAGTAAAAGAATATGTCTTTCCTGGTGCAATAGTACCGCTATCAAATATAGTTCCTATTTGGTTTGCATATGGCAGACCATTTACTATGGTGTGATCAACATTGTCATTATTTGTCCATGTCACGGTATCGCCAGGCGAAATATTTAGTATGCTTGGAGTAAAGCAGGTGGCTGTCTCTGAGCAATAGTCACTAGGACCTGAGCCTGGAATGATGCTTACTTGAAATGTATCTGCAAAGACTGGTGGAATCATTGCAGTGATTCCAAGAGTTATGATAGATACAAAAATAATGCAATATTGATTTACGTACAACATTTGGAGTAACTGTAAATTGTGATGGTATTATATGACTTTGATCATGCGTAAATACTTGTAAAACAATTACGATCAAATGACAACTAAAAAGACAGAAGAAATCTCAAGAGTAGAAAAGATGACAAAACAAGAAATGGCTAAAATAATAAAAACTGCCAAAAAAGAAGCAGACTCTTCTGGAAAAGAAATAGACAAGCAAGCACTTCAGGCCTTTGATACTTATTGGAAATCTATTGCCAATATGACTATGTCTCAAATTGACATGGCAGCAAATTTTGCAAAAATGTATCTACAATATAGGCTTGCTACAATAGATTCGTATGATAGAGTAGCTCATATAATGATGGATAGTTACGCAAAAGCTTGGAACCAGCTCTACTCAGATAATAAAAAATAATCATACTAATTACAGAGCCAATTAGCTTCTGATTTTTACATAAAATGTATTATCTGTTAGTTACTTTAACTGGTCTTCAAGAAAATCAACACACCGCTGTAAGAGATCTTTGCTTTGTCTCATCAACCAATCTGGAAATTCATCTATTGGAAAAACCAACTGTTGTTGAACACTTGGCACAATTCCTCCTCCCGATGTTATGACCTGAATGACCACATATCCTTCAGTTAATGTACAGATGGTTTCTTGGTATGACTCTCCTTCTTCCTCCATTGTGTTTCGGTATAATACTATGGGAGTTTTGGTTTTGGCAACATGTAATGAGCCTTTTTTGAGAAGCTCAGAAAAATGGTTTAAGAGCCATCCATCTAGGGTGCTTTGCTTTACCATGAAATTTAGTTCTAAATAGATCTTAAAATCAGTTTATTCGCTTATTCCCTTCACAAAAGCAATAATCTCTTTATCATATTCAAATTCCTTTAGCCTTGATTTGATTGAACTGATAATGGAATTGTGTATATTTCCACCATGTCGCATTAATACCCCTTTCAAATACTCGGGATGATCATAACAATCTTGCAAGGTACTATTTTGCATTGAAGCAAGTTGATTGATAACTGTAGCATAGGTACCTTTTCCCATGTTAACCAATACGTTTTCTATAATGGATGTGACTAGTGTTTTTTTCATTAAACGGTAACGGATTTGATCGTCGGAATTATTATTACTACCATAGGAATAATTTGAGATGTTCAAAAAATATCGCTCGTCTGACTCCTCTGTTATTCCAAAACAATCTATCAAAGGGTGTATTGTAAATAACGATACTAATGATACAACCATAAAAGTTACATTTTGTAAATTCAGTGTTTTCATATTATTTATAATAATATTATATTTTTCAAGTTAATAAAGTATCATCAGTATTCATTATTACTTCAGATCTTTATATCTGATATTTGGGTTTTTTAAGATTTATTAGATTGTTCTTAGATATGTTGTAGTTTTTTACAAGCTGGGCATCTAGGACCATAATCTCGATCTTTGCTTATGATGATTTTATGACATCCTAGGCAATAGTAATAATTGGTCATTTTGTTTTACTCAACTGAGATACGTATCTTTTGTCCATCAATGTCATCTTCTTTGTAGATTTTGGCCTTGTCGGAGAAATCTATTCGTTTTACTCTAACTAAAAATGCAAGATCACCTTGTTTTTCCTTTATCATCTCAAGTGATTCTTCATCAAGATCCAAAATGTATGCTGCCTCCAAGACATCAGTTGGATTGTAACCCCGTTCTTTTCTTAAAACCTGTAGTCTTCTTGCCACATCTCTTACCATTCCACGTGCCATCATATCCCTATTTCTTGATGTGGATATGAAAACAATAAGAGACTCGTGACGTGCCATGGCATATTTGTCCTGTTCTACAAAATCAATTACAAAATCTTCTTTATCTAATACTAGATTATTTCCGCCAAGATCAAAAATATACGAACCCTTTTTCAACAAATCATTTATGATTTGCTGTGGAGAAGTGGTTTCAAATTTTGATAACAATTTACCCATGTCCTGTTTTGCTTTTGGCCCAATCTTCTTTCGGTCAAATTCTATTTTTGGAGTGATGGGAAGATTGGATTTTAATAAATTAGCAACAAGCTCAAGGCCTTCACTTTTTTCCAATTCTATTATTTTATATTTTTCAACATTTAGTTGTGATAATAATAGATTAGATAATGATTCAAGTTTTTTTTGTTGAGATGGTTCAACACAAATTATTGCCTCGTTTAATGGCCATCGGCGCTTTAGCTTGCCCTTCATTCTTGCTGCAGCTGAAATTGAAATGACCTCTTTTAGCAGATCAAACGATTCTTCCACCGAATCATCTACAAGAGACTTTTGTGGTACGGGCCAATTCTCTAGTAGGATGCTCTTTTTTTCCCCAAATGACGAATACAGATATTCTGTTGTAAATGGGCAAATTGGGTGCAACAGGACATTAAATGTTTTGAGAATCTCTGAGAGTGTTGCGTATATTGCTAGTCTTCTCTCATGTTGAGAATCATCTTCAGTCCAAAGATCCTCTCGTGTGATTGGTATGTACACTTGGCTGACAGAGTTTATGATAAAATCATCTAATGCCTTTGCCGCCTCGTGAAATTTGCATTTGTCTTGCAGTTCTTTGACTTTGGTGATAAGTTTTTGAAGTTTTGATAAAATCCAAATCTCTGGTGATTTTAAAAGATGTTTGTTTTTTGCCCATTCTAGTGTGTGGGATTTATCAAACCTGTCATATTCACTATTTTGTTTAAAGTAAATGTGAAGGTGATATAACGTGCTTAGAATTTGGTATGGTCTTGATACAAGCTCATCTGTGCTAAAGTTGAGCGGCTCAATTGGGCTAGACTTCCAAATAAAATACAGTCTTATCAAATCAACTGGATATTTTGTCATAAGCTCAATTGCATCCAAGACATTTCCCTGACTCTTACTCATCTTGTTTCCATTTTTGTCCAAGACATGCCCCTGGAACAAAAACGACTTGAAAGGGGAAACTGGTTTATCGTTATAGATTACATTTTCCATCAATAGTGTGTATGCCCATCCTCTTGTCTGGTCAATTCCCTCTGTAAGAAATGCGGCAGGAATGTATTCTGCATACTCTGCATCTGAAAGTGATGCATATGGTGCTGCACCGCTGTTATGCCATGTATCCAAAACAAATTGCTCTCTTTCCATCTTTGCATCGCATTTTTTGCATTTGATTGTTATTTTATCTATCCAAGGTCTGTGAAGCTCAAAGTTTGCCCCGTCTGGAAGATCAGATGCCTCACTAACTATCTCATTTCTTGAAAAAAACCACTTGTGGTTTCCACAATTCTTACACGTCCATCTGGGAAGTGGGCATCCCCATATTCTCTCACGTGATATGCACCATGGGTGCTTGTCTTTTATTATCTCAAGGAATCTGTTTTTTGGAGGATCAAAAAAGTATTCTACATTCTCAGCTGCCTTGATTGCCTTGTCATCCAATCTGTCTAAAAAATAAAAAAAGCCTCTTCGTGCAAGCCACAAAAGCTTGTGTTGGGATCTCCAACATAATGGATACTGATGTTTTATCTTGCCAATTTTTACTAGAGCACCTTTTTCACGCAAGGAATTGACAATTTTTTCATCTGCATCTCTGACAAATAATCCTGAATATGTACCAGCGTCCTTTGTAAATTTGGCTTCATCATTAATTGGGTTAAATATTGGAATTGATCTTTTTGTTGCAATCTCAAAATCTTCCTCACCGTTTGCAGGAGAAAGGTGCACCAGTCCACTTCCTGTTTGTATGTCAACAAAACTTTCTGCCACTGATATGTGAAATTTTTCTAGCGCAGATTTTTCCTTCAGTCCGGGTATTTCATCTAAGAGTGGATGGATGTATTTTTTACCCTCCATCTCAGAGCCCTTTACTGTCTTTACAACTGTATACTCTTCAATTTTGGCTTCTTTCATAAATTCTTCTAGTCTTTTTTCACCAACAAGCCAAGTTTCGGCTCCAACTTTTACGTGCACATAATTTTCATCAGGGCTTAGTCCAACCATTGTATCAGTAACCAAAGTAAATGGCATTGTAGTCCATACAATCAAAAACAGATCCTCGCCTCTCATCTTTACCTTGTAGTAAAGTGACGGATCTTGAACTGTGTCATACCCTTGATTTACCTCTGCATGACTAAGTGATGTCTGGCAGCTTGGACAGTATGCAACAATTTTATAATCTTCTGAAAGTATGCCAATCTCATTTGCCTTTTTAAGATACTTCCATTCGCGTTCAATGTATTCGTCCTTGTATGTCCAGTATGCCTTTTCTTGATTAAACGACATGCCCATTAGCTTGTCTGCCTCTACCCACTTTTCATTAAACTTGAATACAATTTTTTTGCACTCTGATACAATTTTTTCAATTCCTGCAGATTCTATTACTTCGGACTTGCTTCCTGAAATGCCAAGCTCCTTTTCTGCTTGTAATTCTACTGGTAGTCCTTGCGTATCCCACCCTGCATTGAAGATCACCTTGTTTCCACATAGTGTCATGTATCTATACCACAAGTCTTTGATTACACGGCCTCTCAAGTGACCTGCATGCGGAGTGCCATTCATGGTTGGTGGTCCCTCAATAAATGCAATTTTTTTAGTCTTGTTAGGAGATTCGAAAATTAATTTTTGCAAATCCAATGAAGAAAATTTATTTCTAATTTGTTCCTCTATTTGTTTTGCATTAAATTCATGGGATATCTCCATTTACAGAACTGGTAAATTCTTTGACATTATAAAGCTAAACTAATTGGAATCTAGCTTTGAATCTACTTTGATGTGTATTTTTTCACCACTATGATTGTGGCTGTTGTACATCATCTTTGTCTTGAATCCTTTTTTGTGTAGATATCCATCAAGTAATAAAGCCCAGGGAAGTGAATGTCCGCTGTTTAGCTTTGATTCTATTATGATGTGATTTCCCTGAGGTTCATAATGTGCTTGTCCTGAACATGTAATTTGTAAAGTAGAGTCAACAAGAGCAATGATTTCATCAATTGTTTTTGCTTCCAAATCCACACCGTTTTTCTCAAGAAATTCAAGCATGTCAATTTCTTTGTTTTTAGATTGTAGTATGGAATTTAGTACAAAGCCAAGCCCGTTCTCATTTATGGCTTGAATTACCTTCAGGGTCTCTTGGGCATCAATTTTTGTCATGTCTGAAAGATTGTTTACTTTGATGGCATTCTTCCAAGTTTGTTCAAATGTTTTGGCCTGATTTGTTCCCAAGACCTCGGTTGACAAAAATATCGCACCTTTGCCATTATTACTATTTATCATAAGAATTTCAGAATCGTCAAACATGATTGAATTTTGTGAAACATCTGCGCACTTTATCTTGACATCATCAGGAATTGTTCTAAATGTCTCCGATCCTACGAGATTTGGTGGAATTATTATTTTTATATCTATATTTTTTCTAATCGCATGTATGAGGGATTCTTTGCATTGTGAAAAAAGATTCAATCCCCACGAATCAACTATTGCATGAATCGAAGTCTTAGAGCCTTCAATCATTGTTTCAAGTTGCTTGAAGACATAGTTTGGGGTAAGATGGAAATATCGTTTTTCTTCTGAACCTCTTGCCTTTTTACTGTCTTCACTGACCTCTTTTAGTTTGGTTACAAGATTGTTCATGCCATTTACTTTGTTTATGTGCTCTTGTACCAGTTCATCAAAGGCATCTTCAGGAGCTATTCCGGTGCACATGATTGGTTTAGTTTTTGATATTATTGCAATCTTTTTCTTTTCTAATTTTAGTAATGTAGGATAGACTTTTGTTCTTGGTAAATTGGAATAGTATGCAAGCTCTGCTGCAGAAATTGTTCCCTTTGTGATTAGAGTTACATAAGCTTGAGCTTCGTATTTGCTTAGACCAAATTCTTCTAGGCTGACTGCCAAGTCCTGTCCTTTTACCATTGCCACCAATTTGCTAGTTACAAGGTAAAGTCAATAGCTAAATTCATTGAACAAAGATTGGAAAAAATACTGAGCTGTATCCGTGACAGGTGTTACTGTAGTGACATCATTCCATGTAACAAGCATTTGATATAGAAAAAGTATGGCCATTGTTTGGTATGATAACAGAATCTAAATGGATAATAAATGACGAGACAAAAAATCAGATAACGCGGGCAAGTACTTTAAAGCCAAGACTTGATTATGCGGCAGAATTAATTGATGGAATATTAGACACACTTAATCAAAAAAAGTTTGATCTTAACAAAAAAAACTTGAAACTTTATGAAAAAACTAGAGAAAACAAGCATACTATGACTGAATTTGAAACACATCTACATTTTGAATCTGAAATTTCATGTGCTGTGGAATCTCTAAGACAAGTAAGACGATGCATTGATTCGGTTTTTGGGCTTGGAAATATCATATTGGTTTTAGCGCCTACCATATCGTTAGTGAGAACCGTACGTTCACAGATGCTTGGAGTGTTTCCAGCATCTGATTCTCAATTTGGTGAACTGTCCTTGGTACTAGGTGGATTGATAATAGATACAGGACAACTCACTAGTGCTAATCTTGACTTTGAGATGGCAAATAAAGAATCCACAAGACTCTTAGATGAAGCGAAGTTGATTGCTGACTCTAAAATTTACAAGCAGTTTCCTCAAGTAGATTTGTCGTAAGCAAGTGCTGCTCATGCTTAATTTTTCCAAAAACGGATCCTCAGAGGATATTGCTGTGCCTCTTGACAAGATAAGAAATATCTCATCTAAGATAGAGGAAAAAATTGCCCAAAAAGCTCCTGATAAAGATGATAAATTTATTGAATCACTCTCAGTTGAAGAGCTAAAAGACCTGCGACAGGTAATGATGGCAGCAGAATACCTTCTTTCAAAATATCAAGATAAAAAAGAACTAAAGGCATTTTTGGAGGACTTTATTGGAATAATACTACACGCGACAAATTCTGTAAATATAATGCGCGATGATCTTACAGACCTCCTCATATCTGCAGAAATGGCATTTAACCAGATACAGACTCTACACGAGGAAGTTACCCAGAACCTCTCTTTGGACAGGTTCACTCAGACTCGTCTAGATGATTATCATACTATCATGCCACAAGCAGTTGCACAGGCCAAAGTAGAGGAAGCTAAAGTGGAACCAGTTCCTAGTCCAATTAATTTAACAAATACTACTAGACGAATTTACACACATGATTACCTAACAAATACCGCAGTTGAGATTTAGGTATCAATAAGATGAGTCTAGCGCCGCAAGAATTAGAAAATAGTGCAAGTAGATTTGCTTCCGAGGCAATCAAGCTTGATTCTCAGGGGGCACGCGGAATGGCAATATCCAATTATCAGAGAGCAATTGAATCTCTTGTAAAACTCACTCAACTATATCCCGATAACAAGTTAAACCGAGTTTACAGCGAACGCATTGCTGCATACCAGAATAGAATAAAGGCATTACAAATGACCAACGTAGAACTTGAACCTGCAGTTGACCCAAAAGCTACACCAGAACAACAAAAACAGTCTCTTGCAAAAAATGAATTTGATGATCTGGTGATGAAAGAAAAGCCTAACGTAAGTTGGGCTGAAGTTGTAGGATTGGATGACGCAAAAGATGCATTACGTGAATCTATTGTTTATCCAGCCAAAAGACCTGATCTCTTTCCATTGGGATGGCCAAGAGGAATTCTTCTTTATGGACCACCAGGATGTGGAAAGACAATTCTTGCTGCTGCAACTGCAAGTGAAGTTGATGGTTATTTCATAAATGTAGATGCCGCATCAATGATGAGCAAATGGCTTGGTGAAGCAGAAAAAAATGTTTCAAAGTTATTTAACATGGCTCGTGGTTATGCAGAAAAAGAAGGGCTGCCAGTGATTTTGTTTATAGACGAAGTGGATTCGTTATTAGGAAGTAGAAACAGCGAAGTAGGAGGAGAAGTTCGAGTCAAAAACCAATTTCTAACAGAGATGGATGGAATCAACGGTAAAGGAAAAGACCTAAAACTATACGTAATTGGAGCAACAAACAAACCATGGAGTCTTGACTGGCCATTTCTTCGAAGATTCACAAAAAGAGTCTATGTATCACTTCCAAGCCTTGAAGCTAGAGTAAAACTCTTTGATCTTTATACCTCGCCACTTAAAAAAGAGGATAAAGTAAAATCTACTGATCTTGCAAAGCTTGCAGACGGATATAGTGCAAGTGACATTAAAGACATTTGCCAATCTGCTCAGCTAATGGTGGTAAATGACTTGTTCCATCAGGCAAACTATTCTCCAGAACCAGTAGTAGGAGAACCAAAGATGCAACCACGTGAGCTTACACTAGTTGATTTCAAAGAAATCCTAACAAGAAGAAAACCAAGTGTGAGTATGGAAATGATCCGAGCATACTACAAGTGGAGCGAACAGTTCCGAGCACTATAAAGAATTTTTTCGCTTTAACACAAAACTTAAATCTCCAAAATAATTCACATCACGAGGGTTTCAAATTCCAACAAAAAAAGCCAAACATGTAAACAAGTTTGGTAAACTCATCTTAGAAGATGGTACCGTTTTTAGCGGGATGGGTTTTGGTTATCCTTCTACGACTGTTGGCGAAGCAGTGTTCAATACAGGCATGGCTGGCTATACCGAAGCATTAACAGATCCTTCGTACAGCGGTCAAATTCTCACACTCACCTATCCTCTAATTGGCAATTATGGTGTACCTGACCAATCAGCAAAAGATGAGGATGGAATTAAAAAATACTTTGAGTCTGACAAAATTCAGGTACGAGGTTTGGTTGTTCATGAATTATCCCTTAGCGCAAGTCACTGGAATATTTCAATGACACTTGACGAATGGCTATATGATGAAAAAATTCCAGGAATTTCAGGAATTGATACAAGGGCGTTGACTCGAAAATTGCGTACTAGTGGAGTCATGATGGCAGCACTTGCAGTTTCTGAAACCGAAATTGATGAAAATGAACTAAAGAAAAAACTTGCAGCGGCAAAAAATTACAATTCTGAAGAGTTTATGGATGCTGTATCAACAAAAGAGCCACAAATTTATGGAAATGAGAAAGAAACAGTGGTAATAGTTGATACTGGAGTAAAAAACGCAATCTTACGAAATGTAAGAAAGCTTGGATACAAAGTCATCAAAGTACCATGGAATTACTCCATTGAAAAAATTCTTTCCTATGATCCAAAGGGTGTTGTTATATCAAATGGACCTGGTGACCCGCAAAAATGTGCTGAAACAATGAAAACTGCCAAGGCACTAATTGATAAAAATATTCCAACTTTAGGAATATGTCTTGGTGCGCAGATATTGGGAATTGCAGGAGGTGCAGACACTTTCAAATTAAAGTATGGTCATCGTGGACAAAATAAATCATGTCTTGATTTAGATAACAACCAAGTTTATGTAACAAGTCAAAATCATGGATATGGAATAGATCCTGATTCACTCAAAAAAACAAATTTCAAATTATGGTTTACTAATACTGATGATAAAACAGTAGAAGGAATAAAACATAAAGAAAAAAAATGCATTGCTGTACAATTTCATCCAGAAGCATCACCTGGACCTTTTGATTGCATGTTTGTATTTGAAGAGCTAAAACGCCTGATGGGGGAGGAAAATGCCAAAAGATGAGTCACTGAAAAAAATTCTAGTTCTTGGCAGTGGGGCAATTAAAATCGGAGAAGCAGGCGAAAGTCAATAAAGTGACCGCAAATTCGACTACTCCGGTAGCCAGTGCCTCAAGGCCATAAGGGAAGATGGGATAAAGAGCATACTTGTCAATCCAAACATTGCAACAATACAGACTGATACTAGATTTGTTGACAAGGTGTATTCCATTCCTGTAAATCCACAGTATGTGGAATCTATCATAGAAACAGAAAGACCAGATGGTCTGATGCTGGGATTTGGTGGACAGACTGCACTAAACTGTGGAGTAAAACTAGATGAATTTGGCGTATTGAAAAAATACGGAGTCAAAGTTCTTGGAACCCAGATAAAAGGAATCCAGGCAACCGAAGACAGACAACTTTTCAAAGATGCAATGATAGAGTGTGGAGTTCCTGTACTGAAAAGTAAAACTGTTTACAACTTTGATGAAGCAAAAAAGATTGCATCAGAGCTTGGATATCCTGTAATCATACGAGTTGCATATACCTTAGGTGGAAAAGGTGGCGGAGTTGCGCACAATGAAATTGAATTGCATGAAATTGTGAGCCGAGGTCTTAATGCAAGCTTGGTCGGTCAGGTATTAATTGAAGAATATGTAGGTCATTGGAAACAAATCGAATATGAAGTGATGGCGGACCATTCTGGAAACAATGTCATTGTATGCAACATGGAAAACGTGCTTTCAATGAGGGTGCATACTGGCGACAATGTCGTGGTTGCTCCATCACAGACACTTGACAACTATGAATATCAATTACTAAGGTCTGCCGCACTACGCGCTGCAAAACATGTTGGCATAGTTGGAGAATGTAACATACAGTTTGCACTAGATCCAAAATCAGATAAATACGTGGCAATTGAGATGAATCCCAGACTCTCACGCTCTTCAGCACTTGCAAGCAAGGCAACAGGTTATCCAATTGCATACATGGCAGCAAAAATTGTAATGGGCTACTCACTTCCAGAGCTGGTCAATCGCATAACAAAAACTACGACTGCATGTTTTGAGCCATCACTTGATTATATTGTATGCAAACATCCACGATGGGATTTTAGCAAGTTTGAGCTTGCAAATCGAAATCTTGGGCCCACAATGAAGTCTGTTGGGGAAGTCATGGCAATTGGCAGGTGCTTTGAAGAATCACTACAAAAATCAATAAGGATGCTTGAAATTGGAAACGACGGTCTTGTTGCAAACCGTTCAGCTGATAAAACATATGAAGTTGAAGAACTAGAAAATAAATTACAAAATCCTGATGATCACATATTATACCATGTTGCAGAAGCACTAAAGCAAGGAATTTCAGTTGAGCGAATATACAAACTTTCAGCCATAGACCCATGGTTTATTGAAAAAATACAAAACATAATTCAAACAGAAAAGAAACTAAAAGAATCAAAACTAGAGCCAAATCTTTTACAGAAAGCAAAGCAATTTGGTTTTTCAGACAAACAAATTGGACGACTAGTTGGAAAAGATGATCTTGATATCCGTAAAATGAGAAAAGAATTAGGAATCATACCTGTTGTAAAACAAATAGATACACTTGCAGCAGAGTGGCCTGCAAAAACAAACTATCTGTATTTGACATATGGTGGAACTACAAACGATTTTGATGTTGATAAAAACCAAGAAAAAATTGCAGTCTTGGGTGCAGGCCCATATCGCATAGGAAGCAGTGTAGAGTTTGACTGGGGTACAGTAAACATGGTTTGGGGTCTTAAAGAGAACGGAGTAAAGGAAGTGGTTGTAATTAACTGCAACCCTGAGACAGTCTCTACTGATTATGACATTTGTGACAGACTGTATTTTGAGGAGCTAACACTTGAGAGGGTATTAGATATTGCAGATTTTGAAAAACTAACTGGTGTTGTTACAGCAGTAGGAGGCCAGACTGCAAATAACCTTACTCCAAAGCTTGCAAAAAATGGAATCAAAATAATAGGTACTTCATCAGAGGATATTGACAGGGCAGAAAACCGTTCAAGCTTTAGCAAAGTCTTAGACGAACTTCATATATCACAGCCTCCATGGAAGGCATTTTCAAGTCTTGCTGATGCCAAAAAATTTGCAATTAACGTAGGATATCCAGTATTGGTCAGGCCATCATATGTCCTAAGTGGGGCTGCAATGAAAGTTGTCTGGTCGCACGAGCAACTAAAAAGATACTTGGAAGAGGCAGCAAATGTTTCGCCAGACTATCCTGTCGTCATTACAAAATTCATGCTAAACTCACTTGAGGCTGAAGTAGATGGAGTTTCTGATGGCAAAAACGTAGTGATTGGCGCTATAGTAGAACACATTGAAGGTGCAGGTGTACACTCTGGAGATTCTATGATGTGTATTCCACCATGGAGTCTAAGTAACAAAATAATTGAAACCATAACAGACTATACAAACAAGATTGCCATTGCCTTTAAAATAAAAGGGCCATTTAATTTGCAATTTCTCATCCATTCAAATCAAGTGTATGTCATTGAGCTAAACATACGTGCATCACGCTCCATGCCGTTTGTTTCAAAATTTGTCAAGATGAATCTTATCAGCCTTGCATCACGCGCAGTTCTTGGAAAAACATTACCACCAGTGCCAAAAGACAAATGGCGAAAAACACATTCGTATGGAATCAAAGTACCGCAATTCTCATTTATGCAGCTAGAAGGGGCTGATATCATACTGGGAGTTGAGATGCAATCAACTGGAGAGGCTGCATGCTTTGGAGACAGCTTTTATGATGCGCTATCAAAGGGATTGATATCTGTAGGATACTCTTTACCAAATGAAGGTGCTGTTTTAATTACTGCTGGTGGTTCTGAAAACAAGGAAAAACTCTTGCGAACCTCCATGCTGTTAAAAAATCTAGGCTACAAAATCTATGCAACAGAGCACACTGCTGAATTTTTAGCAGAAAAACATGTAGGAAATGAGATAGTCTACAAAATTAGTGAACCTGAAAGAAAACCAAACATTGCTGACTTGCTTTATGAACGCAAGATTAACTTTATAGTAAATGTGCCAAGTACATCAACTCTGGAAAAATATGTTGGGATGCTTTATGACGAATTTCAAATTAGACGAAAGGCAGTAGAGCTTGGAATCCCAGTACTAACTACAACTGAGCTTGCAGACTCTTTTGCAAAAACACTTGAATGGCTGCAGCACAACGAAACCACAAAAAAACCATTAGAGCCATACGATAGTTTAGAATAAATTAAATCAATTTGTTTTAAGTTCTAGAAGGATGATTAGGATAAAAAAGATGAAAACTGTAGAAGAAAATCTTCTGGGTTGGGTCTGGAAGGGGTTTGTCCTACAGTTTCTATACTAGTATAATCTCATAGGGAGATAACTCCTAGTATGTTATTATTTACTACAAACACCCCATGGAATGTGTTTTAGGCACAAAAATAACTGCTATTTCCATTTTTGGCAGAAGTATCTTTTATAGAAAAAAATGAAATCACTTTACAAGGGTTGGTGAAGGGGTATATTAAAGAAAATATTAACGATTAGTATTGTTATACTAGTTATAATTAATTTTACTCAAGCATCAGCTCTACTAAGTAATTCTGTTCCATTAAACACAATAGGTACTGGCATATCTTTAGGATCAACTACACTATCAACAGTAACGCCCACAAAAACCACTGCAACAATTTCTACTATCACATCTACTAATGTGGTGCCATCAATACAATCATCTATAACTTCACCGCCAACTACATCTCCTAAAACATCAACCGTAACTACACCAACAACAACTCTGACTACAACTGCTCCTGCTCCAACTGTTACTGCTCCAGCTCCAACTGTTACTGCTCCAGCTCCAACACCATCTCTAATTATCCCGACTCTAAGTGTATCAACTGTAACTGCACTAATCCCAACCGCACCAACACCAACTGTAACTACACCAATTCCAGCTGTAACTGCACCAATTCCAGCTGTAACTGCACCATCTGTGACTATTCCATCTCTAACTATACCAACTCTAAGTGTACCAATTGTAACTGCATTAATACCAGCTGTATCTACACCAACCATAACACCACAAGCTGTACTTTCACCAGATCCAGCTGTAACTACACCAACACCAATTCCAACTACACCAACTGTAACTGCACCAGTTCAGACTCTACAAACTATACTTCCACCAACTCCATCTTCAACTATTCCAACTGTACTTCCAACTATGCCCACTCTAATTGCCCCAGCTCCAACAATTCTAGATCCTATCATAACACAGCCTTTGAGTACAATTCCATCTGTATCAATAACACCAATCCTACCAAGCACTTCATCAACTACACTACAGAACGGATCAACTCCTTCGATTTTATCTTCAATAACCACTACCCCTGTTCCAATGTCTTCACCGCTTCTTTCCGCTCTGTCTACAACACCTGTTCTTACAACATTGTCCAATACTACAATGCCTTTAACACAATCTTTGACACTAACTAACACAACATCATCTGCAGTAACAGAATTGGTTCCATCTGCAGCAACAGGACTGACATCAGGATTGACTCAAACACTATCCAACACTACATCATCTGCAGTGACATCTATCGTTGGCAATCTCACCAGTAAAATTAACAACGTAACTCAGCTGCCTCAAATTATCATTGCAGAAAAATCAAATGTTACTGCTGTCAATGCAGCAATAATTTCCCAATCATCAGTATTATTGAATAAATCATTTGCCCCGTTAGCAAGTGGAATAACAATAGTTAATGCCATTGGTTTGCCAAACTATACTCTTCCAAATTCTACCTCAGTTGTAGCAGTAATACCCACTGTAGTTACAACTGTAAACCAAACATCAGGCCAATTTGTAGCCACACCTCCACTATCTAAGATAATTCCAGGTCAAGAAATGATAATTCCAGTTGCAGACTCCTTGATTCCAAGCTTTGGTGGACTAAAGGAAATACATGTGCAATCCTCTCCTACAGCAAACTCTACTGGTGGAATTGCTCCGTCTGAATGGTTTGTTGCAGAGGTTGACAACAAAATTCCTTCTTCAATCAACGCTAGCGCCATATCTGATACTCCGATTCTTTTCCTTAGTGTACAATATCCATTTGAACAAACCGGTATTGGGTTTAACTGGGGAAATCCACAAAACCATGCCAAACCACCTACACTAACTCTTGTAGTAAACAAGACAAATTCTGACTTTATACAAAATGATTCTGCTGGCTGTCCGATGATTGATGCATATACACTTAGTTTAGGTTCATGGACTAGTAATGGTCTTGGTGAAATATCCTCTACATCAATTAGTCCAACTCAATGTCAAGTAACAATACAATCTCAACATCTCTCCAAATTTGTATTTTCCATGAGACACATTAGCACTATAAAAAATACTGACACTGGAGGGTTTGGCATAGGAACAGTCGTAAGGAATATTCCTGGCATTGCTGTGGCAGAGGCTACCAATGGTAATGGTACTGTAGCAAATAATTTTGTACAAACTACTTCCACCAAAACTGTAGGTGCTTCCACCAAGACAGGTACTTCACAAGGTTTTAGCAATATATCTTGCAGTAAAGGGACAGAATATGCATTCATGACGGGACAGTATTATAGTGGAAGTGTTTCGTATAAAGCAATCTTTGTAAAAATGATATTGCTTGACAGTACAGGCCATATCTTGGCTACGGGAAATGGTGTCATTTCAGATGTTAACGCACAAACAACAACAAGCTTTGATGCTATAGCAAGGTATGATGGCAGTTTTGCATCATGTCAAGCTCAAATTGATTCGTCAATAAAAAAATAGTTCAAGATGTTTGAATTTTATTTAAGATCATCAACTTTACCAAACGATTTCATTTTTGGTAGGGTAAACAACTTGACCTGACTGTAGATTCCAAATGCAAATAAAATATAGGCCCATAGATACAAGATATTGACAGGATTTCCACTATGAACAGAATTATCCGTATCTAAGAATAAAAATCCTGAATCGGCTATTATATTGAGTATGATTGCAATGCAGCAAAGTGACCACAACAAATTCACTTTACCTTTTAGGAACAAGGCCACTCCCAATACTGCTGGAAACAAAATCATGGCATCAGATAATGGATAAAGTGCTGCCCATAATATGTCAGATAAACTTGCTGTTGGATTGTACGAGTACATTGCATATATTGTTGGTACAAAGAAGATCATGGTAGCAAGAGATGCATTCCAAATCATTTTCTTAGATATGGCTATACGAAATGGTTTTAGATAGTAAATCATAAATGCAAACAAAAATGGATAGCCTGCAAGATACAGCCAATCAGTTTCAACAGGAAACGGCACAAGATGAAAGACAAGTTCTGCTCGTAGCCATACCACTTCGCCAGCAAACCAGAACGAGACAAAAGTCACAAACAAAAGATATGCCCTTCCAGTCTCACCTTTTCCTTTAAATCTAATTGCAATAATTATGGACAGAACCAACAGCCCGCCAGATGCTGGTACATAAAGCAAGTCTGTTGTAATGGTTGCAGCCTGACTACCAGCAAGATTTGAGGCTATCACAACTATTACTACGGCAAGTAAGCAAAATAAGAGAAACTTGTTACTCTTTATCTCATCAAGATTTGTCTGCATTCTACTTTGCCAATACTTTGAGGAATTCGCCTATGGATCTTTCCTGGCCAAATTCGCCTAGGTTTTTCTTGATCTTTGATATTACAACAATATCTGCATGACCAAATGTTTGATTTAATACGTCTTTCAAATATTCTGGTTGTTCCATGCAATCAGAAATAGAACACTTGTATTTTTTAAGTAACTCATTTGCAACAATCACGTTCCATGGCTGCCCTGCTTCGTTTAGTGCATCCTCTACTGCCATGGCAAATAACGCCTTTTTGTCTGTTAATATTGCATTTTCATCTAACATTTTGAAACTCTCCTAGTTTGTAAATTGCATTATGATTGCGTAAATCAAATAAATTTTGTTTCAACTGACAACCTCCCCTTTAATCCAAGAATTATCAAATAACTTGTACACAGAATCCACAAGTGCCTTGGAATCTGACCATATTGCAAATATGTCGTCTGAAGGATTGGTTGTATTTCTCAAAAGCATGAGAATCTCTTCATTGTCCTTTATCACAAAGCATTGGTCATCTTTGGGACTTTCTTGCAATAACCTTATTTTTTTTGTGTCTATCGTTTTTGCAAAGGTGGGAATAGCTTTGGTAAGAGAGATTACTATCTTTACATCAAGAGCTGAGTTTGATAATGTATCAAATACTTCAGAGTGAACTAACTTTGAGAGGTCTTTTATTGATCCCAAAACTAGAATTTCTTTTTTAGCAGAGCTTACCATGTTCAAAAGCTTGCTAAATATTTGAGATTGCCCCTGAAGTGTGTGCATTTTTTCACTAATCTCTTCATTTATCTCAAGAGCCGAACTAGGAATTTGTTTCCACAAATCAAAAAGTTCTTCTGCTTGTTTTGACAATGTATTGATTTTTTCTTTTTCTGCATTGATCATTGACAAAATTGCTTGTTCAAGAGGCAGGGGGATAAACTCTGCTGGTGAACCGTGGGTTTCCTTAACTATTCTGCGTTCTTGTAAACCGCCAAGAATAAAATAAGTCTCTGTTCTAGGAAATCTCAAAGTTTTGACAATTTCAGCAGCAGGTTTAGGTCCTACTTTGGCCAAGTAAATGTAAACCTTAGCTTGGTTTTGAGTCAAGCCAAATTTTAAAAGCACATTTTGTATTTTTTCAAGACATGTTCGTTGTTGGTAAAGAGATGAACCAGGTTCAGATTCAAAAATAGTCAAGATCTTCTCTTGTATTGACAATTCTAATCATGTTTTATTTCATTTTTTCCTATAAAAGATAGTTCTGCCAAAAACGGAAATCAGCCAGTAATTTTTCTATAAATGGATATCAAAAAATAAACCACAAGGTATGTAGAAAAACTTGGTAAATATTTCAGAACTATGAATATATTTTTGCCATTACCTGCGATATAGACCAAGGCCTTCTAGTGTACTAAGAAGGGTGTCAAGTTGAACTGGTTTTTTTAGACAGAATTTAGCTCCCTTTTTTAACAGTTTATGGATGTCATCGCTGTCAACAGAAGAAGCAGTAAAGATGATGATGTTTTGATCTTGAATCTTTCCTGATTTTGCAAGTGACTCAACAATATCATGTCCGCTAAATTTTGGCATTGCTAAATCTAAAAGGACAACATCAAACTTGTGTTGCAGTATCATGTCCAATCCTTTTTTGCCATCACTGCAGGCAGCACATTTGTAACCTTCAATCTCCAAAAATTCTGACAACATTTGTGTTATCTCCTTGCTGTCATCTATGATTAGTGCCTCTATTTTCTTCATGGTTGTTTTGTATGATTCATACAAATAAGATCTTTGATTGTAAATTCGTCTATCTAGTTGACCTTAATTGACAAAAACTGCAACAATTCCTCACGTTTGAGAATCTTTTGGTATTTTGTGATTTATGCCAGTTGAAAACCACATTTCTACTAATAGCGATTATTGCTATCGTACTTTCTAGTACATTTGTTCCATATTCTAGTGCAAGCGTAGTAGTTGCTACAACACTTCAATATGACGTTACAGCATCATCATCAGGGGATAGTAAAGTTTGCGGAGATCATATCTGTGGTCCTGGAGAACAATGGAAATTGAAGGCGGAACTTAATGCCCTTCAGCATAAGAATTCAGGAAGTAATATGACTACAACTACACCAACACCGACTACACCAACACCGACTACACCAATTACGCTAAACACGACAATGTGGATAAATCATTTAGGATTCTTGCAAGGTGACCCAAGTGTGCATTTATCATTTAATGAAAATAATTCTAAAGTCGGTAGTAACATGAGCGGTCTTGTGATTGAGTCAAATACCATAGGAAATGTGGCATCTGATGGTGGCGATAAAGTAATAACAACAGGCCTACAAGTACCCCCGCATTATTCTATCACTAATGTGATCGTCTGTTATGCAGACTCTAACAATACAAGAAGCTTTATTGATCAAATAAGACTAGATCAACAGAGTCCTTCAAGCACAGCACTCGTACTAAATGATACACATATGACAAATACGAGACACGACTGTATGACAAGCCAATCAACACTGGTTAATCCAAGCAAAGGCGAGGTAATGCTTGATTTGCGATTAAACTTTGGAGACACCTCTGATAAGATTGTAATAAGAGAAGCAGGTTTAGTTCTAATACCAAGTTAGTTTTCTACCAAATCTTTTAGGTGTCAAGTCTCTGATGGTAGAAACCATTTTCAAATTACATTCTCAAGCATAGATTCGTTTCCTATTATAGAACCATCAAGTGTTACAATTTTTGCAGACTGGAAATTTTTAATTGATTGAAGAATTGGCGAGATTGATTTTTTGTAATATTTTTTATACGTGGCATAAAAATATTTGTTAAAGGCAGGAAGAATAATTATTTCTAGAGTTCCTTTTGATGATGGAAAAAGCTGGTTTTTTTCTGCTCTAATTGAGACCCATACTCTCTGACCATCTACGACAGAACCTTCCTGAAAAAACACTGGATGTACATGACCCATGACTATCTTGTTTACCTGGGATAGATTTTCTGAAGGCATGGTATGTCCATGGGTCAAAAGCGTATCCCCAACTACAAGTCCTGAAGAGCTTACAAGTGTGATTCCTTCTGGAAGTAATTTTTGTATATTGGAATCATGATTGCCTGGAATTAGGATAGTTTCAATTTTTTTTCCAATCTCAAAAAATAACGGAACTGCTTGCCACTCTATTTTTGAGATAAAATCAATGCCTGATTTTACGTCGCCTAGTAAAACCAACACATCTGGTTTTTCATATTCTATTATGGATAAAAGAGAGTCTACTGTCTCTTGGACCAGTTCTTTTGGTTCCACATGGATTTCATTAGACAAAAACGTGTTCTCAAAACCAATGTGTAAATCTGTTACAACAAGATAACGCTTTTTTTCCTCTTCTAGAATCAAAGCAGGCTGTGATTGAATTGGTCTTGTCTGAACCATCAAAGATAT
Source organism: Nitrosopumilaceae archaeon (assembly GCA_035631875.1). Taxonomy (NCBI): domain Archaea; kingdom Thermoproteati; phylum Nitrososphaerota; class Nitrososphaeria; order Nitrosopumilales; family Nitrosopumilaceae; species Nitrosopumilaceae archaeon. The sequence continues at coordinate 172,368 of DASQHX010000013.1, forward strand.
ACGAACCAGTTTTGAATTAAATCCTTGTGAAAAAAGATTCTGCCAACCTTGACGCGGTCATATCAGGAAGAGGTGTCAAGCTTCACTACTTTGAGCCAAGTAATAGAAAAATCTGGACAGTAGTTGGAAAAGATAACGAGCATTGGCTTGACTCGGATTTGGGATTCTGCTCTTGTGAGGATTATTATTTTAATGCCATGGAAAATAACGGAGAATGCTATCACCTAAAATCAGTAAGAATTGCCAAACAAGAAAATAAAGTTGAAGTTATAAAATTTTCAGATTCAGAGTTTGAAAGTTTTATTACAGCACTTGTTTCTGATCTAATGTAGTTTTATTTGGAAAAGATCTTCTTTAGAAACTCCTTTCCATAATCCGACCATTCCTTCTGCTGGAACTGGATCTACCTTGGTTATCTTTTGTATTTTGATGTGATCTGGGTTTGGTGGCATCCATAGCATTGCCATGTAATCTCCAACATTTCCAACCTTGTCAGGTTTTGCAGAAATTATCTTGTCTTTGGCAAAACCATTTGTAACTAGTGCATTTGTTGCAACCGATTCAAGGTCCCTTCTTCCATGTACAAAAAGATAAACTGACTTTTGTGCATCAATTTGACTCATGGTACCAGTTTCAAATGCAGCTTTAATCAATATTTCTAAAACGCAAAACTAACTAGTTAACCAGAAACAATAGAAGAATCTTCTTGAACAATTTTACAAATTCTTTATCTCTAACCTTCATATGATTTACCATGGAACTGTAGGTATGGTCTACACGTCTTATTTCCATAAACGTTCCATGACTCCGCAGGGATTAACCCTGCAGTTCCCTATTTTTCATCTATAATTTATTTTTGAAAATTTGAGGTGCAAACAAAGAGAAAAATGACATTTTATTGCTTTTGACTTGAAAGTTGTTTGTTCTTTTCTTCAAGTTTTTTAATATATTCTCTTAGGCGATTTATAGTTTCTTGATTACTTTCATCATGCGACTTTTTATCATGTAAATGAGCCAAGTCAATTCCATATTGTTATAGATCTATAAAACAATGTATTCCCATTTTTGGAAATGACTGGCAAGTTAATGAAATTCATTAACCAAAGGTAACGCCTGAACAAAACAACCAAAAGGTAACAGTTCCATAAAACCAATCTTGGAATATATACGAGAAAATTATAGAAAATACATTGACTGATGTTTTAGTTGTTGGTTCTGGTGGAAGAGAACATGCACTTGGCTGGAAACTGTCTCAAAGCAACAAAGTGAGCAAAGTTTACTATGCTCCAGGTAATGGCGGAACATCAAACAACGTATCCATATCAGTAGATGACATTGATGGATTGGCAAAATTTGCATCAGAGAATAATTGTCTGACAGTTGTAGGGCCTGAGACTCCGCTTTCTATGGGTATAGTAGATGAATTTACAAAAAAAGGTTTGAGGATATTTGGACCAACAAAAAAAGCTGCACAGCTTGAATCAAGCAAAGTATGGGCAAAAAACTTTATGAAAAAACATGACATCCTTACTGCACAATTTGAGATTTTTGATGATGCAAAAAAAGCTAAAGAATATGCAAAATCAGTTGATTATAATCTTGTAGTAAAAGCAGATGGTCTTGCAGCAGGAAAGGGCGTGATTGTTTGTAATGATTATACCGAAACAGTATCTGCAATTGATAAAATACTAGTAGAGAAAAGCTTTGGTACTGCGGGTTCAAAAATAATTTTAGAAGAAAGAATTGACGGAATAGAGGCATCATACATTGCGCTCTCTGATGGTATGGTGGCAATTCCAATGGCCACAAGTCAGGATCATAAAAGAATATTCAACAATGACAAAGGTCCAAACACTGGAGGGATGGGTGCATATTCTCCAACTCCTGTTATAGATGATTCCATGGCAGAACAAATTCAAAAAGATATCATCAACATGACTGTGCAATCCATGAAAAACGATGGTATTGTTTTCAAGGGATTTTTGTACGCTGGAATTATGCTAAAAGATGATACGCCATATGTTTTGGAATATAACGCAAGAATGGGCGATCCAGAATGTCAACCCATCATGATGAGAATGGAGTCAGACTTGTATGATTACATCAATGCAAGCATTGATGGAACCTTGTCACAACTGCCGCCTATATCATGGAAGAAACAAAGTGCTGTTTGTGTTGTACTAGCATCAAAAGGATATCCTGATTCATACCCAAAAAATGAGGAAATACTGGGTCTTGACACGCAAGACAACAACTCGATAGTATTTCATTCAGGCACCATACGCGATAGCAATAGAGTTCTGACTAGCGGAGGCAGGGTACTTGGAGTAACTGCACTTGGGGGTTCATTACAAACTGCAATATCTAATGCATATTTGCGAGTAAAAGAAATATCTTGGCCTTCCAAATACTATAGAACTGATATAGGAAAAAAGGGCCTCATGTCTTAATTGAAATATTTTTGTCCTATAGTGTTAAACTGGTAATTCAAATCCCTTAGTGGGTTTTCAATTATCGTCATATGACCATCAAAGATCACAAATATTGAATTTGTTAAATAACGAATTATAATCATAAAATTATGCTTAAATATTTTTTATCTACGTGTTTTTTGCAAAAAACTTCTTTGTCTAAGAAAACGCAAGAGTGCAACATCATCTTGGCGTTTTATTTGTGATGATATTATTGAGCTTGTAAGCTTTGCAGTGATAGGCTCAAAACGAGTCATGACTTCTTCTCTTAAGCTTTGCAAGTCGGTTTCCATTACCTTGAAAAAATATTCCTGATCCCCAATTGTAGAATATGCTTCTATAACACGTGGTTCTTTTAGAATATAACTATGCATTTTTTTAACATCCTCCTCGCCAAGTCCAGTCTCTGCTCCAACGTATGCAGAGATCCCAATTCCAAGTCTTGACCAGTCTAGCTCTACCTTGTGTATGAAGACTCCCTTTTCTTTCATGACGCTTACTCTTTTTGCTATCGTACGCTGATCAACTTTGAGAATCTCTGCTAATTTCTTGAATTGTATGCTTGCATCCTTTGCCATGTATTCCAGTATCATTAGATCTAACTCGTCAGGCACAAAGACTGGTTCCTTCATACAAATCTTATGATATTTAATATCATATTAATATTTTTATCATGTTATCTAATGGCATGAAAATCTATATACATGTATCTTGATGTAGGTCTAGATTAACATGGTCACAGATGCAAATTCAGCATGTTTAGCAAACGCACTAGCGATGCTTGTACCAATCATGTATTCTAAACAAAGGACATAGTGACATTTGTGGACATTGTAATACTATTAGCTGTACTGGTAGGTTCTCTTGGATTGTCTGTAATTTTTGGACGATATATGGCAAGAATGATCATCTTCGAGGCAAGACCTCTTGAAAAGACATTAGGTAGAATAGAGGGTGGATTTTACAAAATAATTGGCGTAGACAAATACGAACAGATGACGTGGAAGCAGTATGTTCTAGCCCTAGTAGTGACTAATGTTATTGCAGCTGCCTTTGTTATGGCAATATTTCTCTATCAGAATAGTCTTCCTTTATCACCAAAACCTGGCCTATCATTTGATCTGGCATTCATGCAAGCAGCATCATTTATCACAAATACTGATCTTCAACACTATGCTGGTGATCAGCAACTATCGATCTTCTCACAAATGATTGCACTCATCTTTGTAATGTTTGTAGCCCCAGCATCAGGAATTGCCGCCTTGTTTGCGTTTGTCAGAGGTTTTATTAGAAAGAATTTTGGTCTTGGAAACTTTTATGTTGATTTTACTAGAATAATCCTAACACTTCTACTACCAGTCGCATTTTTGTCAGCATTGTTATTGTTGTTCCTAGGAGTTCCACAGACGCTTGATTCAACAATCACGACAGGTACATTACAAGGTGGCAATCAAACAATTACCATAGGACCTGTTGCCGCACAAGAATCAATAAAGGATCTTGGAAGCAACGGTGGCGGATTCTTTGGAGCAAACTCTGCTCATCCCTTTGAAAATCCAACTGGTATTTCAAATGTATTTGAAACTATCTTAATGCTTGTCATACCATTATCAGCACCTATAGCATATGCTCATTTGATAGGAAAGGGAAGGGGAGTCTCAATACTTGTTGCCATGTTAATTGGTTTTGGAGTGATGCTTATTCTTGGTCTCACACAGATAAGCGGTCCCTCTGGTCTTGAAACAAGATTTGGAAACTTTGGTAGTGTTCTTTTTAATGAAGCTTCAATAGCAACAAACACTGGCTCTGCAGCTTCAGCTCTTACAGGAATGTCACCAAATGCAGTGATTGGACTTTTCTTGAGTATGTTCATTCAAGCAATTCCGGGAGCTGATGGTACTGGGATGATGATGATGATCATCTTTGTCATACTTACTCTCTTTCTAGTTGGGCTGATGGTAGGAAAAACACCTGAATTTTTGAGCATGAAGATTAATCCAAGGGATGTCAGACTGGCAGCATTTGTATTTCTGATACATCCTGCATTAATACTCATTCCAACCGTTATCGCATACAGTACTGGCGATGCGCAAAGTGTTGTTGGCGGTCAAGTTACTCCTATGACATTTACACAAGTTTTGTATGAATTTACATCTGCTTCAGCAAACAACGGTTCTGATTATCTTGGTACTTCGGCAAACACACCATTTTGGAACTGGTCTACTGCATTTGTCATGCTAATTGGGCGTTATGCACCAATAGTGCTGATGCTGGCAATTGCAGGCTCGTTTACCACAAGAGATAGAAAGGAAGTTGTTGAACCAATCAAAACTTCGGGACTTCTTTTTGTTGGCGTATTGTCAGTTATGGTATTCATATTGACAGCTCTTACATTCTTTCCGTTCTTGGCCATGGGACCATTTTCAATTTAGGTGATGAAATGATGGTGGCAAAAATAAGACAATCATTACTTGACGCAAGAATACTCCAGGACTCAGTAACAAAGCTCAATCCAATCTATCTTGCCAAAAAAAGTCCAGTAATGTTTGCAGTCGAAGTTGGATTCTTCTTGGTATTTGGAATTGCTTTATTGCAAAATGCATCTTCAGAATTTGTAAATGAAAACCGTGTATTCTATATCGAATCAGCAATAATTCTAATCGTCACAGTTTGGTTTGCGACGTATTCTGAATCTCTCTCGGAAGCTCAAGCAAGAGCAAAGGTTGATTCCCTTAGGAGTCTTGAAAAAGAAGTTCAGGCAAAAAAGATGGTTGATGGAAAAGAGGTCATAGTGTCTTCTATCAGCCTCAAACCAGGAGACAGGGTTCGGGTTTACGCAGGTGAGATAATTCCAAGAGATGGCATTATAGCAGATGGGAAGGCATTCATAGATGAATCCATGATGACTGGAGAATCAGATCCTGTCTTCAAGGAAAAGGACAATCCAGTACTTGGAGGAACCAAAGTTGCAAATGACAAAATAATAGTTGAGATCACTGCAGAGGCTGGCAAGAGCTTTCTTGATGAGATGGTAGGATTAATTGAAAGTGCAACCAGACCAAAGACAAAAAACGAAATTGCTCTAACCATATTACTTGCAGGTCTTTCATTAATTTTCATAACTGTGGTTGGTACGATGCTGTTCTTTGGATATTATCTAGGATACCGTATGGATATCTCTGTACTTTTCGCATTGCTTGTGGCACTCATGCCAACTACCATAGGAGCACTGATGCCTGCAATAGGTATAGCCGGAATTAACAGGTTAGCAAGGGATAACATTGTAGTCAAATCAGGAAAAGGAGTAGAAGCTGCAGGAGACTGTGATGTTCTGATCCTGGACAAGACTGGAACAATTACTGAAGGTGCACGTCGAGCTATTGCATTTGTTCCGATGGAAAAGTTTACAGAAAGAGACATTGTTGAAGCTGCTTATGCAGCATCTTTTAACGACGCTACACATGAAGGAAAAACCATAATTGAACTTGCAAATGAGAAAAAAATTGAACCTTCGTTTATGATGGAAGTTCTGGCAGCAAGGCCTATTGATTTTAGTTCAGAAACACGTTTTAGTGGTATTGAGTTATCACCAAAGAAAAAAACATTTGCAACACAAGATTCGATTTCAAAAACATCTGGTGAAACAAAAACTAGAGTTTCAGCCAGAGTAGAAGAGCTGGAGGAGTCCAACACCCAAGTAAGAATCCTAAAAGGTGCTGTTGAAGCTATCTTGAAGATTGCTCAAAATGTAAACGAACCAGAATTGCGATGGAAAGCACAGGAAATATCAAAGACTGGGGGCACTCCACTTGCTGTTGCAATAAATGATGAGATAATAGGACTTGTCTCACTTAAGGACAATCTAAAAAAAGATATTCGAGAAAAGCTTGACGAAGTTCATGTGTCTGGCATAAGCACAGTTATGATCACAGGAGATAATCTTCTTACAGCTCAAATGATAGCAAAGGAAGCAAATATTGATCAAGTCATAGCTGAAGCCAAGCCCACCGACAAGCTAAACAGAGTAGTAGAAGAACAAGTAAAGGGTCATGTTGTAGGAATGATTGGTGATGGTACCAACGATGCACCAGCACTTGCCAAAGCAGACATAGGACTTGCAATGCATCGTGGAACAGCAGCTGCAAGAGAGGCAGCCAACATGGTTGACCTTGATTCTGATCCTTCAAAGATACTCAATGTGGTAAAGCTTGGAAAGCAATTACTTATGACACGAGGCGCAATCACCACATTTTCCATTGCAAATGATGTTGCAAAATATTTTGCAATTCTTCCTGCAATGTTCTCCAAGGTAAATCCAAAGATGGAATTACTTAATTTAATGCAGCTTCACAGTCCTGAAAGTGCCGTTTTATCTACGTTGATATTTAATGCAATAATAATTCCCATACTAATTCCATTATCGCTCAGAGGTGTCAAATACAAGCCAGAAGCCCCGCAGAGGACATTTGTAAAAAATATGCTCATATACGGAGTGGGAGGAGTTCTTCTTCCATTTGCAGGAATAAAGGCAATCGACTTGGTAGTGTCAGTGTTTTGGAGATGACATAGATATGAGAACACTAAAGAGCAAAGTATTTTCTCCGTCGATAAGGGTCGTCATACTGATGATCATTACAACCGGAATTGCATATCCTTTACTTGTTACAGCTATAGGTCAGACAGTACTTCCATCCCAATCAAATGGTAGCCAGATTATTCTCAATGGTAAAGTGGTTGGCTCAGAGCTCATCGCTCAAAGCTTTGATTCTCCAAAGTTTTTCCATCCTAGAAATTCTACTGATTCAGGATCAGGTGTAGATCCAGACATTACCCCAAACAGTGCTATTTCCCAGATACCTGCAATAAGCAGTGCAACTGGAATACCTGTTAATGCGTTAAAGACACTAGTTGATCTTGATATTGCAAGAAACAAGGAAACAAACGCTCTAGTATTTGCACCAGACTACGTCAACGCATTGAATCTCAATATAGAACTGGTAAAACAATATCCAGAAGTATATGCACAAGAGATTTCAGCAAAGGGGGGAACTTGACATGGATGGCATCTTGATAACATTTGTTATGTCACTTGCAATAGCTGGAGGAGTATTGATGTATTCCCTGTTACGAGCTGAAAAATAAAATGGCTGTAGAAGGCTACGAAACTATCGTACTTGCTGGAATGATGATGTTACTAGTTTGGTATGTCAGTTTACCATACGATAATGTTTTGTTTAATGTATGGGATAACACAGCAAACAAAGACCCAAGAGGTAATCATGATCTTCAATATCCATTACATACGACTGGAACAATAGTGCAACAAGTGGATAATCTTTTCAACATAGGTTACATCATAGAAGGAATCGCTAAAACAATAGTGTATTTTGCGGTTCCAGCTACAATTCTTTTCAAGATGTTCATAACTGTAAAAAGGGAATTGCGATTCAATTTTACTTGAATCTATTGGATTTATGAACTTGCTCTATATGATAGAACAAAATATTTATTGTTAAATATCGAAATGTGATGTTATTAATCATGTTATATACGGTGCTGTTAAGTTATTGTCGCCTTTTCTCTCTGTTAAGTCTCATCACCTTTGAAGGGTTCCGTCAAGTTGTCGTCGGTTTTTCTCAGTCAAAAACCGTCGGTTATAAACGAGGATTGATTTTTACCTCTTTCATTAGATATTCCATTAGATGTGTACCTGAAATCGGTTTTTTTATAAAATGTCTTTGATCTAATTCAGGAAATGCTTTGGTAAATTCGTGACGATATTCTTCATAGGCTGTAAGGAAAAATATATTGGAATTGTCATCTTTTTTCATTAACTCTCGATATAATTGAAATCCATTCATTTTTGGCATTCGAATATCGAGGATGATTAGATCGTAAAAATTTGGTTTGAAATCTTCTAAGGCTTTTTGAGGATCAATATAGGTATCAGTCTGAAACCCTCTACCTTCCAAAAATTTCTTAATGGAATTTGCAATATCGGATTCGTCATCTACAATGAGAACTTTCAAAGTCTTGTTCATTGACCACCCCAACCATTTTGCATATTAGTATTATGTAAGATTCTTCTATAACTTTTTCTAATTGATGATTAGCCTGTCAAATATCTTTAATTTTCGTTCTACAATCATTACCCATTCATAGCTTAATCCAATACAATCAGGATCAAGACAATCCAATTCCTTTCTACACAAAGGACAAAGATGATCCTTCTTTAATCCTCTAACGACCTTTTCTCTGACTCTAATCTCACCATTCTATCTCTCTGTGCCTCAAGTTGTGCCTTTAAATTAGAAAAATTTTTACCAATTAAGGGTTTTGTGTCCTGATTACCTTGTCTTCAGTAACTATGAAATTCATTTTAATATCATGCTCATCACGAGGAAATGATCTGATTACCTGTTTTGCATATGATAGAGCAATTGTTGTGGATCTTTTTCCATGCAGATATCTGTCATAGTACCCAAATCCGTATCCTAGTCTGAATCCATCTTTTGATAGTGCAATTGCAGGAACAATTACGACATCTAAATTTTTTACCATATCACACTTGTCTTTTGGCTCCATGACAGAAAAATTTCCTGGCTCTAGTTCTGAAAAATTTGAAATCTTTTTGAATATGAGATCGTTTTTTATAACCTTTGGTAATGCCAATTCTTTTCCTGCATTTAGTATTTCTTGGAGTATGTCCTGTGTACGAACCTCACTTCCAATTGAATAATACGCTCCAATTGTTTTTGCGTTTCTATACAACTCTATCTTTCTTAGGTTGTCTTGAATTTCCTTGCTTGTAATTTTGATAAAATCAGGAGATAATCCGTCACGTGCATCTAATAGCTGCTTTCGCAGTCTTGCTTTTTCAACGACTTGAGACAAATTCTTTACTAATTGAAGCAGCAGTGACAGTGTTCTTTAAAAGCATCGCTATTGTCATGGGCCCAACTCCCCCTGGAACAGGAGTTGCAAATGATGCTTTTTTGATGACATTTTCGTAGTCTACATCACCTACAAGCTTTCCGTCTTTTCTGCTTGTTCCAACATCAATTACAATGGCACCATCTGGTACCATGTCTGCAGTTAGTGTAAATTTTGACCTGTCCCCTATTGCGGTAATTATGATATCTGCAGAAAGACAGTGTTGTTTTAGGTTTTTTGTTTTGGAATGACACGTGGTAACTGTGGCATTTTTTTCAAGCATCAAATGGTATAGTGGCTTTCCAACAAGATGGCTTCGATTTATGATTACGACATTTTTGCCTGATAGTTCGATTTTGTAATAATCAAATAATTCCATTATTCCTGAAGGTGTACATGGCTTTAGAATTGCTCTTCCTGATGCCATCAATCCAACATTATATGGTGTCAGACCGTCCACATCCTTTATTGGAGAGATTCGTGATGTGGTAGAAAATTCGTCTAATTGTTTTGGTAGGGGAAGCTGGACTAAAATTCCATGCACTGCATTATCCTTGTTTAGTAAATCAATTAATGAATTCATCTCTTGCTGGGAAAATGATTCTGGCAATCTGTGATCTTTGGTTTCAATTCCTACCTCTGAGCATGCCTTTTGTTTATTGGAAACATATGTCATCGAAGCTGGATTTTCTCCCACCAATACTGTTGCAAGACATGGTGTGACTCCTTCTTCTCTTAGTACTTCGGCAGCTATTCTTACTCTATCTTTGACAGAATTTGCTACTGCAATGCCGTCTATTTTTTGCCCAGTCAAACTAGCTTTAGGTACGTTTTAGGATATTTAATCCTTGGAACGTTAATTCTCTGAACTGTTGAAATTTTCCCTGTATACCATTTATTTCCATTTATTTACGCCTGATTAGATTGATTAATGGAATCAGAAAACATAGTATGTTGAAAATCCAGTTTGACACAAACCAATTCCTAAAAGATATCTCAAAAGGCAAATCATATTTTCACACATTTATCAACAAAGAAAATCTGGCAGCAGGAATCATACTATTAAAGCCTGGAGATAAAGACACCCAAGGGCCACATGACAGCGATGAAATTTATTATATTATACGCGGAGACGGCTTTCTAAATATTGATGGAAAAGACCATTCCATATCAGAAGGAATGTCATACTATGTTGCAAAAAACATACAACACAAATTTCATGGAAACAAAAAAGAGCTAGTTGTATTGTATTTTTTTGGCGGGCCAGATTCCTAGGAAATTACTGTCTTTCTTCCCTTTACTCTAATTCTTTTTTCTGCAAAAAGCTTGACTGCCTTTGGATAGATCTTGTGCTCTTTGGCAAGAATCTTCTCTGAAAGACTTTTTTCAGTATCGCTATCTTTTACCTTGACTATACTTTGTAAAATGATTGGCCCAGTATCAACTCCTTCATCTACAAAATGAACTGTACAGCCAGAATACTTGACACCATATTCTACTGCCTGTTTTTGTGAATGCAATCCTGGAAACGAAGGCAATACTGCAGGATGTATGTTCATTATTTTTCCTTTAAAATGCCTGATAAACTCTGGACTCAATATTCTCATAAATCCTGCAAGACAGACAAGACCATTTCTTGGAGTAACACCATATTTTTCTAAGACTGCAACAATTTTTGTGTCATACTCCCAATTTGCGCCTGTGATTCCAGTACTCTCTATTATCTCAGTTTTCACACCAAGTTGTTTTGCAATTTTTATTCCCTTTGCATCTGGTTTATTTGATATTACAACTGCAGGTTTTATTGGAATTTTACCTTTCTTGACTGATTTTAGAATAGCTTCCATGTTGCTGCCCCGGCCAGAAATCAATATGCCAAGATTTATCATGGTATGACTATTTCATATTGTAAATAAACACTTTACTAATCGTATATTAAAAATTTGAATTAATTGGATTTCTTTACACATGTGTAGCTCAATCAGATGAGTTTGTAGAGAAAAAAAATTAAAGAAAGTAGTGTACTTACTTTCTAATCTTTAGCCCTATTTTTGCAGCTAGTCCCCATGAAAGTAAAGTGAAACCAATTGGAAACACTCCACTTGTTAGGACTGACGAAATACCCTGTATTGATATTCCGTTGTTGCTGTATGCGGCTAGGGCTATTGGCAATGCTGCCAAGCCAATGACAGTCACTTTCTTTTGGACCGTCAAGGCGCCGTGTTGGTTTTGTAGTTCTGTTGTCATGTTTATCTGATTCCTAAACGACATGCATCTATTTAGAATCGGCCTAACTTTTGATTACACTTTGGTTCTGTTGTTGAACTTTTTGACAACTTTGGTTCAAGTTTTGAACTTTGATGCCTATTTTGAAATTTTTCGCTGATTATTTCATGGATGATCTGGATAGGCTAATTTTGAATTTGTTAATATCAAACGGCAGAATCTCGGCACGAAATATTGTTAAGATATTAGAAGAAAAAGGAGTCAAAATCTCTGAGAGAGGAGTAGGAAAGAGAATGGCAAAACTAGAGCAGGACAAGGTTATTCTTGGTTATACAACAATGGTAGATCTTCAAAAGGTCAACATGGCAACCACGCGTCTTGTTACTGTAAAATTCACATCCCCTAGAGACTTTTTACAAAGAATGGAGGCAATGAAGAAATATCTTACAGAATCTCCATTTTGTGATTTCTCTGCTAGAACAAATGGAGACATTGACTGGATGGAGATAAAATTCTTCAATAACCATGAACAGGCAAAAAAAGAAGAAGACTTGTACCGTTCTTGGTTTGGTGATATAATTGAGGATTACAAATCATATGATCTGGATATTCAAAAGTGGGGATGGCAGATATTTGATGAATCAAATTTTGATAGATTCATACAACAAGCAATAACAAATGAGCAACCTGTTCTTGCCCCAAGTCCACCGCCTACTTCAAAAATATACCGTTAAAGATAGTTTTTAGCTCAGATTAAGATCCATAATTGAATTAGAAACTAAAAATTTGATTATGTATAATGTGGTTGCAGATCAATCTAGCAATTTATATCTGATTGATTTGTCTGAAATTTGGATTTGGCTCAAACTGTCAAAATGACATCAAATGGTATAGTATCAGTACAAAACGGAACAAAAATACATCTTGATCCAAAGCGAGCAACAAGTGATGGAATAGCATTTGTCTCCCATGCACATATGGATCATCTGCATAATCAAAATGGAGGCCTGCTTTTAACAACCAGACAGACAAGCGAGATTGCAAAGCTTCGAGGATATAATATTGAAAACTATATCGAAGAGTATGAGGATTTTTCCATGGTGGACACAGGCCATATCCTGGGTGCACGAGGCCTTGCATTTGGTGATGTGTTTTACACTGGTGATATCTGCACCAGAGATAGAGGTTTTATGAAAGGAGCCAAGGTGCCAAAATGCAAGACGCTAATCACAGAGTGCACATTTGGGCTACCAGAATTTACCTTTCCTGGAATTGATGAGACAGTCAAAAAGGTAAACGGTATAATATCTGAAATGTACTCTAAAGGAAAGCCAGTCATCTTACTAGGGTATGAGCTTGGAAAGGCGCAGATTCTATCATATTTGTTTGGTCACTGGGAACCATTTTACCATGATTCCATAAAACGCGTAAATGACTTGTATAAAAATTTTGGAATAGACCTAAATGATTCTGTTGGACACACAGAAGCTGAAAAAAATGGACTACTTGACAAAACCCCCTGGGTTATGATTGCGCCAAACTTGGGTGCAAAAAACCAGTTCATACAAGACATGAAATCAAAGTATGATGCAATAACAATTGGCTTTAGCGGCTGGGCTCAATCTAACAGATTTTCATTTGCAAGACAGCATGATTATTCCATCACTCTTAGTGATCATTGTGATTACAATGAACTTGTAGAGTTGGTAAAAAGATGCAGCCCAGAAAAAATCTACACCATACATGGCTTTGTTGAAGAGTTTGCAAGTGATTTATCCAAGATGGGCTTTGATGCACAACCTCTAAAAGAAAATTCACTTGACGAATTTCTCTAATTTAATTTTCGTAATGATCTATTATACGCAACACCAAATCGATGTGCTTCATCTCTAGCATACTGTAAAATTTTTAATGCATGATTGTTTTTTGGAATGACTAGCGGCTCTTTTATTTTTGGAATGTATACTTCTTCATTTTCTTTTGCAAGTGAAATACAAGGAAGTACAGTACTGATACTTTTTAGAGCATCCAAAGCCGCACGCAACTGTCCCTTGCCACCATCTATTAACACCAAGTCTGGCATCACTGATTTTTCTTTTCGCAATCTGATATAGCGTCTTTTTATCACCTCATTTATCATGGCATAATCGTCTCTTCCTTGAACGGTTTTTATCTTAAATTTCCTATATCCTGACTTGTCTGGCCTTCCATCAACAAATCGTGACATGGAGCCAACTGCATAGTCTGCACCATGGTTTGAAATATCAAAGCATTCTATTATTTTTGGAATGTTTTGCAGGTGGATTTTTTCCTGTAACTCTACTAGTGCAGGGTCAGAGTCTTTTGATTGGTATAGTGTAATGTTTTTCATGATGAGTTTTATCATCTCCTTTCTTTTGCCAGATGACGGAACCATAATGTTTACCTTAAAGCCAGAGGTTCTTGAAAGAACCTCTTCTAGAATGTCTTTTTTTTCTGGAAGCTCACTTGTTATGACAAATTTTGGAATTGGGTTTGTGGAATAGTATTGAGATAAAAATGACGAAAAGGAATTGTCCCCAATGATATCAAAAGAAAATCTGTTCCTATCACGAATCACGCCGTTTGTCTGCCTAAAGCTCATGACATGTGCGGTTTGATCTTTAATTTTTATTCCAAAATATTCCTCATCATAGTTTTTTGTTGATTCCATCTTCTGTCTTGTTTGCAAGTTTTGCAGTCTCTGCATTGTATCATGAATCTCTTTTGCCCTTTCATAGTGCTGGTGTGATGATGCTTCCTTCATTTCATCTTCAAGTTTTTTGCTAAAATCTTCTAGCTTTTGTTTGCCTTTGAGTATTGATTCTAGTTCTTCAATGTGATTTCCATATTTTTCACGCGCTTTTTTGAATTCACATGGAGCTTCACAGTTTCCCATGTGATATTCAAGACATGCCTCTTTTGGCAATCTCTTACAGATTCTCACTTTGAATGCCTTGCGCAAAAGACCAATTGAGAGCATTTTTGAGCTGCCTGATGTAAAAGGGCCAAATACCTTGCCTGAGCCAAGAAATTCTCCGGTTCTTGTTCTTCTTGCCACCATAAGACGTGGAAATTCCTCGTTTGTAATTCTAAGATAGGTGTATCGCTGCTGGTCTTTTAGCTCAATGTTGTAAATTGGCCTGTATCGTTTTATCATGTTGGCTTCAAGCAAAAATGCTTCACTTTCATTATCAGTTAATACAAACTCTATATCTGATATTTTTTCAACAAGCTTTTGTGTCTTGTAGTTTTGGTTTTTAAGAAAATATGATCTTACACGATTTCGAAGATTTTTTGCCTTTCCAATGTAGATTATCTTATCTGATTTGTCTTTCATTATGTATATTCCAGACTGGGAAGGAATTGTTATCTTGGAATGATCAAATTTCATGTCTTAGAACTCTGCTCAAATATTGTCCAGTGTAACTATGCGAATTGTCTGCAACCTGTTCTGGTGTACCAAATGCAATTACTTTGCCACCTTTATCGCCTCCTTCTGGACCAAGATCAATTATCCAATCAGAATTTTTTATCACATCCATGTTGTGCTCTATTATGATTACGGTATTGCCAAGATTTACCAATCTGTTTAGGACATCAAGTAATTTTTGTACATCAGAAAAATGAAGTCCTGTTGTAGGCTCGTCTAAAATGTATATGGTCTTGCCAGTATATCTTTTTGAAAGCTCTGCTGCAAGCTTTACTCTTTGTGCTTCTCCACCAGATAATGTGGTTGCGGCTTGGCCAAGCTTGATGTATCCTAGTCCAACATCTGCAACTGTCTGCAGTTTTCGCTTAATTGCTGGTATGTTATTAAAAAATTCTAAAGCTTCTTCTACTGTCATGGATAAAATATCAGAAATGTTTTTTCCTTTATACAAAACTGATAGTGTTTCAGAGTTGTATCTTTTTCCTTTGCATTCATCACAAATCACATACACATCTGACAAAAATTGCATCTCGATTTTCTTAACACCATCTCCCTCACAGGCAAAACACCTCCCATCAGTCACGTTAAATGAGAACTGGCCTGGAGTATAGCCACGTTCTTTTGACATTTCAGTGTTGGAGTATAATTCCCGTATTGGGGTAAATGCACCGATATAGGTTGCAGGATTGGAACGAGGTGTTCTGCCTATTGGGGATTGATCAATTCCAATTACCTTGTCTGTATCTTCTACTCCAAGCACTTGCTTGTGTTTGCCTGGTCTATCTGATATAATACCAAAGTGTGCAGAAAGCGCATTGTATAAAATGTCATTGACAAGTGTAGATTTTCCAGAACCAGACACGCCAGTTACTGCAATCATAAACCCTAGTGGAAACTCAACATCAATATTTTTTAGATTATTTTCTGCCGCACCTCTTACAATTATTTTGCCTTTTTGATTACGAGTTTTTTTGACAAGTTTTATTGCATTATGATTTTTAAGATATTCTGCTGTTATTGACTTGTGATCACTTAGCATTTCTTTTATTGTTCCTTCAAAAACAACACTGCCTCCATGAACTCCTGCCCCTGGTCCCAGGTCTATTATCCAATCCGAGTTTCGCATGACTTCTTCATCATGCTCTACAACCAATATGGTGTTACCAAGATCGCGCAACTTTGTTAGCGTCTTTATCAATTTGGCATTGTCTTTTTGATGAAGGCCTATTGTTGGCTCGTCAAGAACATATAGCACTCCAGTAAGATTGGAACCAATCTGAGTTGCAAGCCTTATTCTCTGTGACTCTCCACCAGATAATGTGGCACTAACTCTGTTTAGTGTTAGATAGTTTAGCCCAACATTTTTCAAAAACTCTAGTCTTGAAAGAACTTCTTTTAGTACAGATTTTGCAATATATTTTTCAGTTTCAGTTAATTTGAGATTCTGGAAAAAGTCATAGCAAGCGTCAATGGAAAGATCACATACGTCCATTATTGATTTATCGTTTATTTTCACGGCTAGTGCCTCATTTGTTAGTCTTCTGCCATTGCAAGAGTTACAGGGCGTCTCACGCATGAATTTTCTAAGATCCTCTCTTTTTGATTCAGAGTCTGTTTCTACAAAATTTTTGTTTAGATTTGGAATAACTCCACTAAAGGTATTGGTGTATTGCCATTTTGAATCAGTTGTCTGGGATTCGTATGAAAATCGTACTGCTTCGTCTGTACCATACAAAATGACTTGAACTTGTTTTGGACTCATTTTGTTAATTGGAGTCATCAAATCAAAACCAAATTTCTTACCAACATCGCGTAGTGTTTGTCTTCTAAACGAGGAAAATCTTCCAGACCATGGAACTATGGCTCCATCAAGTATGGATTTTGTCTTGTCTGGAATGAGCAAGTCGGGATCAAACTCCATCTTTACTCCCAATCCATGACAAGTCTTGCAAGCTCCAAATGGTGAGTTAAACGAAAATGATCTAGGTTCAAGCTCACCTATTGTTATTCCACAGTACGAACAAGCATTGTTTTGAGAAAATATCTTCTCATCAGTGTCAGAAATTAGTACAGATCCTTTGCTAGCTTTTAGTGCATTTTGCACAGACTCGTACAGTCTACTTTTTTCCTCCTTTGATGCTTTTACTCTATCAACTACAATTTCTATATTATGCCATTTTTGTTTGTCAAGAATTGGAATTTCTCCATTTAGTTCTATGATTTCATTGTCTACTCTGACTCTAGAGTAACCAGTTTTTTTGACCTGCTCAAATAATTTCTCATATGTTCCTTTTTTTCTTCTAATCAATGGCGCCAAAATTAAAATATTTTTTCCATCTGATTCTCTAAGAACTGATTCACAAATTGACTCTGCAGACTGGTTTGAGATTTTACGCCCACATTTTGTGCAATGAGGTATTCCTATTCTAGCGTAAAGCAGTCTCAAATAGTCATAGATTTCAGTAATGGTACCAACAGTTGATCTTGGATTTTTACTTGTGGTCTTTTGCTGAATTGATATTGCTGGAGATAACCCTTCAATGGAATCTAAATCAGGTTTATTCATCATCTCCAAAAATTGTCTTGCATATGCAGAAAGTGATTCAACATATCTTCGCTGTCCTTCCGCATAAATGGTATCAAATGCCAAAGTGGATTTGCCAGAACCAGAAAGACCAGTAATTGTAACTAGTTTATTTTTTGGGATATCCAAATTGATGTTTTTTAAATTGTGCTCCCGTGCACCACGAATTACTAGTCTGTCGTTCATGTTCCTAACTCTTTTTGAATTTTTGCCAATTTCTCACGGTACTCTATTGCGTTTTCAAAGTCTAGCTCTTCTGCAAATTTTTTCATTGCAGATTCTATCTCTATTGCATATTTTTTCAAGTCGTGTTTTGACATGTGTTTTAGTTCCTCAAATTTTGCTGTCTGCTCTGGAATTGCCTTTACTATGGTGGTTGGTTTTATGCCCATCTTTTTGTTATATTCAATTTGCCTGTTTCTTCTGCGCTCAGTTTCTAGTATAGCGTTTTTCATTGATTGTGTTGTATTATCTGCATACATTATCACACTGCCATCAACATTTCTTGCTGCTCTTCCAAATGTTTGAATCAAACTTGTTATGTTTCTAAGAAAGCCTTCCTTATCTGCATCTAGGATGGCAACAAGTGAGACTTCGGGTATGTCAATTCCCTCTCTTAGTAGATTAATGCCAACTAGCACGTCAAACTCGCCTAGACGCAACTGTCTGATTATCTCAGTTCGCTGCAGATTCTCAATCTCAGAATGCAAGTATCTTACCTTGACCTGTTTTTTTGACAAATATTCTGCAAGGTCTTCTGCCATGCGTTTTGTTAATGTGGTAACAAGAATGCGCTGGTCTTTTTCAACTCTTTTTTTAATTTCTATTACTAGATCATCCATCTGATTTTCAGTCTTTCTTATTTCTACTTGTGGGTCTACAAGACCGGTTGGGCGAATTAACTGCTCTACTATTTGAAAACTTTTTGTTCGTTCATATTGACTAGGTGTGGCAGAAACAAAAATGGTATTTTTGATATATTTTTCAAATTCTTCAAACTTTAATGGTCTGTTATCAAATGCACTAGGAAGTCTAAAACCATAATCAATGAGAGATTTTTTGCGAGTGTGGTCTCCAAGATACATTCCATGAAGCTGTGGAATTGTAACATGTGATTCATCAATTACAAGTAAAAAGTCATCTCCAAAAAAGTCAAGCAAACAAAATGCTTGCTCACCAGGATTTCTTCCATCAAAATGTCTTGAATAGTTTTCAATTCCAGAGCAGTATCCTAGCTCTTCTATCATTTCTAAATCATATTTTGTTCTCATCTCTAGTCTCTGTCTTTCAAGCTCGCGAAGCTCAGGCATTCTTTGTTTGAGCTCTGTTTTTATGGACTGTACTGCAACTTTTCTAACATCATTTGCAACAAGATAGTGCTTTGCAGGAAATATCTTGATTTGTGAAATGCTTTTTTTCTCTACAAGTGAGATAGGATCACAGACAGATATTTTTTCCACCATATCTCCAAACATTGAGATTCTTACAACATCATCAGAATATGCTGGAATGATGTCTATGGTATCGCCTCTAATTCTAAATCTTCCAGAGGCAAGCTCTGTATCATTTCTCTCATATCTTGCATTGACTAGCTGTTTTATGAGAGAGGAACGACTGGTCTCTTTTCCCTTTTCAACAATAATTGACATTGACTCCCACTCTTTAGGTGAGCCCAAAGAGTAGATGCATGACACTGTGGCAATAATGATTGTAGGCTCACCTGATAGTAGCATCGCAGTTGCCTCTAATCGCATTTTTTCAATTTTTTCATTAATCTGGGTGTCTTTTTCTATGTAGGTATCAGTTTGTGGCAAGTAACTTTCTGGCTGGTAATAATCGTAATAGCTAACAAAATATCCGACATTGTTTTTTGGGAAAAATTGCTTTAGCTCTGAGTAAAGCTGAGCGGCTAGAGTCTTGTTGTGTGATATTACTAGAGTATTTTTGCCTGTTCTTTGGATGACATTTGCAACAGTAAATGTCTTGCCGCTTCCTGTTACACCAATTAATGTCTGGACTTTTTTCTTTCGTACTCCTTCTACTAGATGTTCTATTGCCTGAGGCTGGTCTCCTGTTGGCTGGAATTCTGATGCCAACTCAAAACTTGGATTTTCTAACAACATATCAAATTAACAAAAACGAAATTTAAAGCAATGGTACTTTCAGTATGACTACCAGGATGGCTCTTCTGAAATAACTAGGCCGTCTTTTGTCTGTGAAATCCCCATTAGTTTGAGTGTGTTTTGTGCAGTAGGGGTATTTCTTTCAAGTAATTTTTTAGCCACTTCTAGTCGAGATTTTTTTTCAAGATGTTGCCCCACCTTGTATTTTCCACGCATTGTTATTGGAATTACTTTGATTATTGCAACCTCGTCTACGACTTTCATCTCTGGACTAATACCCTCATAGCCTCCCTCTGGTTGATATTTTTTCATCAATGAATTAAGGGCTAGTGTTTTTTCTTTTCTGTCATTGACTATAATTCCAGTTCCCTTGATTACAACGCTGATGTAAAGTGTGTCTGCCTGAGAGGCGTCTGTGGGGTGTGTAAAATATGATGGCAAAAACTCTAGGCTTTGGTCTACCTCAAAACCAACCTTGCTGTTTTGTCTGATGTTTTCAAGTTTTTCACCTCTAGTGTGAGAATGCATGTATATCACACCATTGACAAAAACAAAGTTCATTGGGATTATCTGCGGATATCCATCCTTGTCAATACTACAAACTCTTCCGGTTTCCTGCTGGTTTAGAAACTCGATCAATTTTTCTTTTGATTTGATCTCAAGCCTACCTAGTAGTTGCATAAATTTGATTATCAGGATTGATATTTTTGTATATGGATTTTAAAGATAATATGTGGGTGTGTTATACCTATGGGCATGCTAATAAAGGACCTTTTTTCAGATTTTAGAGCATTTTTAATTGCAGGCAGTGCCGTGATCGCATTTTCTCATTTTATCTATACTTTGTTTGGCATTACAATTCCTGCAGTAGTTTGGGCTTTTTTCAAAGAGTTTGGTGCTGCAATAATTTTGGCATCAGTTTTTGTTTTTGCTATTGCATGGTTGCTAAAAGCAAAACCACACAAACGACCACAAAATTATTTTGTTGTGCCATATGATGTATTTGGAAATAAATCAAAAATAGACGGACTGCGAACAGAATTTAAAACTCATGATGTGGCATGGAGCTTTATGAAACATTACAAAAAATCTTATCCATTTTACAATTTTGCTCTTGTCTCTGATGTGCCAAATTCAGAAAGACAAACAATCTTTAGATATATCTAAAAGAAAATTTTTAATTATTTCCTGGCTCGCTTTTGAGTTTTCTTGTGTTTAAAATGATGCCACAAAAAAATCAAAAAACCAATTACTGTTGAGACAATCGTACCAACACCAACAACTGGAGCTATGAAAAAGTTGCCAAGCCATATTCCCTGGGCACCACCTATTTCCATCATGCCTCGTTGTCTCACAAACACATTTAGCGAGTCCTCTAGGGAGTAGGTTTTTCCTGATTTATCTGAATATGTACCATTTAGGTGAATACTTGCATGGGTTGGAATGGTAAGGTCTTTTTGTGTTTGTACTACAAATTCAAAATCAGATGATTTGCCAGCCTCAAGATTTGTCAGCGAATAAATTTTTTTCCCGCTTAATTCTACTTGTGAAGAATCAACACTCATCTGTATGTTTTGTGCCTCGCTTCCCTGGTTTTTTATTTGTCCTGTAATTGAAAATGGCTCACCTGCAAAAGCTTCATCAGGTGTCTGAGCATTTAGTAGTAGCAAAGGTTTTGACTGGGTGTTAAACTCTATTGCTCTAGTAAAAGAGTTTTTTACAGGAATTTTATCAAAAAAACCTTTGATAAAATATTGTACTTCGATATTTGCAAGAAAGCTGCCATCAGGTGTTCCATTTTTTACCTGTGCATTAAAATTATTTCCAAGCGTAGAGTCTTTTGGGAGACTGTCTATATGAAACTGGTTTTTTGTCATGTTTAGCTCTGGAGATGATATAGTAATTGTGATGTTTGATACCTGGTCTGCACTGGTTTTTACCACAGATGAGAGAACAAAGTCGTCCTGAGGTGTTAAAATGTCAGGATAGTTTACGATTACTTGAACATTAGAATCAGATATTGTATTTTGCATTCCATAAGCTGGTATGAAAAAAAACAACACAAAAAAGAATAGATAATATTTCACAGGATAAAATTGAAGATCGTAACTTATATTGTTTAAATTATTTTCTAGGATTATCCATTTCCCTAAAATATGGCATTACAGTTGATGCAAATTTGTCTAGTGAACCAAAGTATCCAGAGCCCCAGAATCTGACAATAAAGTGGTTCACCCCAGCTTTCATGAACTTTTCAAATACTGGAATGATGTCATCTGCAGTACCCATGCCTATTGACGAGCGTGCCACCTTGTCAGGAATTGTTTGTGCAGCTTCGCGCATCTTTACTATCCATTCTTGATTTGACATAGAGTATTCTGTAAAGTATTTTTTAAAATCAAAACCTTGTACATCTTGTATGTTGTGAACTTTTAATATCTCTGGCTTGAAGAGGCTAACTTTAACTGCGTTTTTCATTTTTACCCATGCTTCTTCTGCATCATCTGAAAAATACACATCAATATCAACACCATATTGAAAGTCCTTTCCGTCTCTTCCATTTTCTTTCATTGAATCTTTTATTGCCTTTGCATGAACCTCAAATAATTCCGGAGTATATCCTATTGGTATCCAACCATCTCCATATTTGCCACATAATGCAAGTGTCTTTGGTGCGCCTGCTGCCATGTAAATTGGCGGATGAGGTTTTCTGATACTTTTTGCCTGAAGGCAAGCTTCTTCTAGTTGATAAAACTCGCCATTGAAATTAACTCTGTGTTCTGGTGATGATTCAAAAAGTAATTTTATTACCTGAAGCTGCTCTGCAAATCTCCCAACTGGTTTATCCCACTGAATTTTAAATTCCTTGATGTTTTGAGCTTCACCTGCGCCAATTCCCAGTGTTCCTCTTCCATGAGAGACTCTATCCAAAGTTATTGTTGCAAGTGCAATGTTTGATGGATGTCTTCTTACTGCATCTGTAACACATGTTCCAAGCTCTACCTTGTTTGTAACAGAGGCAATTGCAGCAAGCATAACCCATGGGTCATTTACTATGGCATGATTCCACTGTGGTACATTTGAATGATCCATGTACCAAATTGAATCATACCCAGTCCTATCTGCTAAAACACAAGAAGTAAGAATCTGATCCTCAGTTAATCCGAGTCGTGCAACATTTAAGCCAAATTGAATTCCAAACTTTACCATTTTTTCCTAGTCCTATAACAAGAATGTGAACTAAATGTGGTATTTAAGTTTAGTAAAATTCATGAAAATTAGAATTTTTTATTAAAGAAAAACTGATAAACTGTAAATTTTTAGAGGTTGCCGTTTGTAATATCTTTTAGTAATTGTATTACATCTTCTTTTGTCACAGGAATTGGATTTGGATCAAGATGGCCTTTGTCTGTCATAACAATATCTGCAGCTTGGTCTAGTGGAGCTTTCAAAGTAAGACGATCAAACTTTAGCTTCTCTACGACTTGTTTGAATTGCTCATAGAAAATAGATTTATTGAATCTATGTGCAACTGTTGTACAAGATGAAAGTGAGTATCCGTGAGGAACTCCTTCGTTTGAATATACATAGGACAGTGCATGACCCAAAGTTGTTGAAGCATTTCCAAAACCAATTCCTGATAGCATTGAACCATAGGGATAATTTTCAGGCTTGTTGTTCATTATGGCATCATATAGAACATCAAATGCTGCCTTGCACATGGTTCTTGTAAACTCGTTGCCTTTCTTGCTGTCATAGCCTTCAGTTGCTTGCGCACATGCATCACAAACAGAATTTTTGACAATTGCTTCAGGTGTTCCTTCTAAAAAGTATGAATCAACTATTGCCATGTCTGCAAGGAATTTTTCATCCTGTAAAAGTTTCTTTTTACCGTCAAATTTTAAAACACAATATGTGGTCATCTCACTTCCAGTTCCAAATGTTGTTGGTATGAGGATTTTTGGAATTTTTAATTCAGATGCAGCGTATTTTGCAACATCCTGTGAACTTCCTCCACCTAGTCCAATTATTGCAGAAAGATTCTTTGTTTTATACTCTGCAATTACTTTTTGAACTGTTTCAATTGAAGGTTCAGGCTCTACTTTATCAAATAGGAAATGATCGGTTATCTTCATTCTTGCTAACCACTTTGATGAAACATCTGGTGGGGCGGTGGTTACAACAAGTGCATTTTTTGGATAATCTGCTTCAGAAAGAGCATTTTTTCCGAATTTTATTACTTTTGGTATCCTAATAACATTCATAGTAAAAGTTAGATTTTCAATTATTATTATACCTACGGAAAACGCATGTTAAATAACTTGGAGGGGATGTGTGCTATAACAACAGGAATTACTCCAGTAACTTTCGATTGTATAAACAACCGATCTATCACTAGTTATTTTTTCAAATTTTAAAATAAAAAATCCATATTATGTAAAAAGACGGAACAGACGATTCTTAATACTTTAACTTTGCGAAGTATTCTTACTGATAAATTCTGCCCGAGCATTATAAGTAATAATTCATCTGATTTGGTAATGAAGAAGTTACTAGGAATCTCACTTGTTTGGCTTCTTTTAGCAGGATCACTAGCAGTTCCGATCGGAGTTTACTCGGCCTTTGGTACTGGTGGACAGTTCGCAACTCCAGTATCAACCTCCACAGTTCTGAGCTCAAATGCTGTTTCTACCATATTTGGTCAATCTATAACATTTACAGCCACAGTCTCACCAAGTACAGCAACCGGAAC